>JBDHTH010000221.1:0-5480 GCA_039808545.1 Phreatobacteraceae bacterium
GCCGGTGCTGGTCCATACGCATGCGAGTTGGTGCCCGGTCTGCAAGCGGCAGGAGGCGCTGCTCAGCGAGCTCGGCAACGAGAAGCTGCTCGACGGCATCACGCTGGTGCGCGTCGACTTCGACAAGGACACTGATTTCCTCAGCGCCTACAAGGCGGGCCGGTCCGTGATCATCCTCTTCCAGGACGGCAAGGAGGTCCGGCGGCTCAACTCCGAGACCAACAAGGACCGGATCCGCGACGGCGTGAAGCTGCCGGGCGCCTGATCTTTCCACCCATCATCGGCCGGGGGCCTCGATGACCGCGTTGTTCCTCTCCTACGTCGCCGGGCTGCTGACGACGCTCAACCCGTGCGTCCTGCCGGTGCTGCCGCTGGTCATCGCCTCGGCCTTCTCGAAAGGCCGGCTCGGGCCGGTGGCGCTGATGGGCGGCATGGTGCTCGGCTTCACGGCGATCGGCGTGACGCTCGCCTCGGCCGGCTCGGTGTTCGGGCTGACCGAGCCGTTGATCCGCAAGATCGGCGGCGTCGCCTTCGTGCTGTTCGGCTTGGTGCTGCTGGTCGGCATGTTCGCGTCGCGCTTCGCGACCATCGCGCAGCCGATCGCCAACGCGGCCTCGGGCCTCGGCGCCCGCACCGCCGCGATGGGCCTGCCGGGGCAGTTCCTCGCCGGGCTGCTGCTCGGCGCCGTATGGTCGCCCTGCTCGGGGCCGACGCTCGGCGCGGCGGTCGCGCTGGCGGCGCAGGCCGACGGGATCTGGCTGGCGGTGCTGCGCATGCTGGTGTTCGGGCTCGGCGCCGCGACGATCCTCATCGTGCTGGCGATCGGCTCGCGCGAGATCGTCGCCAAGCGGCGCGACCGGATGATCCGCATCGCCAATATCGCCAAGCCCGTGGCGGGCGCCGCGCTGCTGTTGGTCGGCGTGCTGGTGCTGACCGGGCTCGACAAGGCGGTCGAGACCTGGGCGCTCGATCGCATGCCGGAATGGCTGGTGAATTTCACCACCAGCGTGTAGGGCCTCGGCGGGGTTAAACCCGCGCAACCATCGGCAGGCCCGATTCATGACGGATATCCGCATCGCGGCCGCCGGCGCGGCGCTCTGCGCCGCGCTTTGGGGCACGACCTACAGCGTGTTCACGCAGACGCTGCCGGTCGAGCATCCGCTGCTCGTCTCGGTGCTGCGGGCGTTGCCGGCCGGCGTGCTGCTGATGGCGATCGGCGCCGGGCTGCCGCCGCGCCGCAAGCTCCTGCGCCTCACGGTGCTCGGCTTCGCCAATATCGGGCTGTTCTTCGGGCTGCTGCTCGTGGCGGCGGCGCGGCTGCCGGGCGGCGTCGCCGCGACGCTGTCGTCGTGCCAGCCGCTGATCGTCGCGTTCCTCGCCTGGCCGCTGCTCGGACGCCGGCCGATCCCGGCGCAGGTCGCGGCGGCGATCGCCGGGCTCCTCGGCGTGGCGCTGCTGGTGCTGACGCCGGGCGCCCGCTTCGACGCGGTCGGCGTGCTGGCGGCGCTCGGCAGCGCCGTCTCGATGGCGTTCGGCACGACGCTGACGGCGCGCTGGCGCGACCTCGGCTCGCCGCTCCAGATCGCGGCCTGGCAGCTCTGGCTCGGCGGGCTGGTGCTGCTGCCCTTCGCGCTCCTCGCCGAGGGCCTGCCGCCGCCGCCGACGGCGCGCAACGTCGCGGGGCTGACGGTGCTGGTGCTGTTCGGGACGGCGCTCGCCTATTGGCTGTGGGTACGCTGCATCGACGCGCTCGGCGCCGACACGGCGTTTCTCGGCCTCCTCAGCCCGCTCGTCGCGACGCTGATCGGCGCGGCGCTGCTCGGCGAGTGGCTGCGGCCGGTGCAATGGCTCGGCATCGCGGTGATCCTTGGCGCGACCCTCGCGGGGCTGTGGCTCGGCCGGCGGCGGGCGCGAGCGCTCGCCGCCTGAACCTCATCACATATTCGGATAGGCCGGGCCGCCGCCGCCCTCGGGCGCGATCCAGGTGATGTTCTGGGCCGGATCCTTGATGTCGCAGGTCTTGCAGTGCACGCAGTTCTGCGCGTTGATCACGAAGCGCGGATCCTTCTTCGCCGCCTCGTCGCCATAGACCACCTCGTAGACGCCGGCCGGGCAGTAGAGCCGCGCCGGCTCGCCGTAATTCGGCAAGTTGAGCGAGACCGGCACCGTCGGGTCGGTGAGCACGAGATGGGCCGGCTGATCCTCCTCGTGATTGGTGTTCGACAGGAACACCGAGGAGAGCTTGTCGAACGAGACCTTGCCGTCCGGCTTCGGATAGGCGATCGGCTTGACCTCGGAGAGCGGCTTCAGGGTCGCGTGGTCGGGCTTGCCATGGCGCTGCGTGCCGAACAGCGAGAAGCCGAGCGTGTTCGTCCACATGTCGAGGCCGCCGAGCGCGATGCCGACGACCGTGCCGAAGCGCGACCAGAGCGGCTTGACGTTGCGGACCTTCCAGAGATCCCTGCCGATGTCGCTCGCGCGCCAGGCGCTCTCGTAGTCGCGCAGCTCGTCGTTGGCACGCCCCTCGGCGAGCGCCTTGGCGACGTGCTCGGCCGCCAGCATGCCGGAGAGCATGGCGTTGTGGCTGCCCTTGATGCGCGGCACGTTGACGAAGCCGGCCGCGCAGCCGATCAGCGCGCCGCCCGGAAATGTCAGCCGGGGAACCGATTGATAACCGCCCTCCGTGATCGCGCGGGCGCCGTAGGACAGGCGCTTCGCCCCCTCGAACACGTCGCGGATCATCGGATGGGTCTTGAAGCGCTGGAACTCGTCGAAGGGCGAGAGCGTCGGGTTCTGGTAGTTCAAATGGACGACGAAGCCGACCACCACCTGGTTGTCCTCCAGGTGGTAGAGGAAGGAGCCGCCGCCGGTCCGGTTGTCGAGCGGCCAGCCGAAGGAATGCTGCACGCGCCCCGGCCGGTGCTTGGCCGGATCGACCTGCCAGAGCTCCTTCAGGCCGATGCCGAATTTCGGCGGCTCGCGATCCTCCGCGAGGCCGAAATCGGCGATCAGCCGCTTGGTGAGATGGCCGCGCGCGCCCTCGGCGAAGAGCACGTATTTGCCCATCAACGCCATGCCGCGCGTGTATTCGCCCTTCGGCTCGCCGTCCTTGCCGATGCCCATGTCGCCGGTCGCGACGCCCGTGACGACGCCCTGATCGCCATAGAGGATCTCGTCGGCCGCGAAGCCCGGATAGATCTCGACGCCGAGCGCCTCGGCCTTCGCCGCCATCCAGCGGCAGACATTGCCGAGCGAGGCGATGAAATTGCCGTGGTTCGACATCAGCGGCGGCATGAGAAGGTTCGGCAGGCGGACGCCGCCCGCATGGCCGAGCCAGTAGAAGATGTCCTCCGTCACCTCGGTCTTCAGCGGCCGGTCCGGGTCCTCGCGCCATTCGGGCAGGAGCCGGTCGAGGCCCACGGGATCGATGACCGCGCCCGAGAGGATATGCGCGCCGACCTCGGCGCCCTTCTCCACCACGACGACCGAGATCTCGCGCTCCGCTTCGGCCGCGATCTGCTTCAGGCGGATGGCGGCCGAAAGGCCCGCCGGGCCGGCGCCGACGATGACGACGTCGTATTCCATCGCCTCGCGCTCGGGCAAATCGGCGGCGTGCAGCACGGTCATGGACGTTCCTTCGTCGGCGGGCTTCCCTGGTGCTTTTCCACAATTCTAAGGTAGAGCGCAACGCCACCTGCGAAAACCGCCATAGCGGGGTATAGACTCGGCCGATGGATCGCCGCGCCGCCCAGGACCTGATCGCCTTTTATCTCGACGCCGGCTGCGACGCCGCGATCGACGAGACGGCGCATGACCGTTTCGCCGAAGCCGTAGCGGAACGCGTCGTTGCCCAGGAGCGGCGCGAGGCCCGCCTCCCCGAACGACAGGCGCCGGCCCCGGTCCTCGCCAATCCGACCCTCGCGGCGAGCGCCGGCAGCCAGGCCGAGAGCGCCGGAGAGCTCGCGCGCGCGGCCGGCAGCCTCGCGGAGCTGAAGGCCGCGCTCGAAGCCTTCGAGGGCTGCGCGCTCAAGACGACCGCCAAGCAGCTCGTCTTCGCGGACGGCAATCCGGAGGCGCGGCTGATGTTCGTCGGCGAGGCGCCGGGCGCCGAGGAGGACCGCGCGGGCCTGCCCTTCGTCGGCCGCTCCGGCCAGCTCCTCGACAGGATGATCCAGGCGATCGGGCTTTCGCGCGCCGAGGACGTCTATATCGCCAATATCGTGCCGTGGCGCCCGCCCGGCAACCGCACGCCGACGCCGCAGGAAACCGCGACCTGCCTGCCGTTCCTGAAGCGGCAGATCGCGCTTTCGGGCGCGCGCATCGTCGTCTGCCTCGGCGGCCCCTCGATGGCCGGGCTGCTGGAGGTGAAGGAGGGCATCATGCGGATGCGCGGGCGCTGGTTCGACTATGCCGAGGCGGGCCGGCCGATCCGCGTCATGCCGGTGCTGCACCCCGCCTATCTCTTGCGCAACCCGCAGGCCAAGCGCCTCGCCTGGCGGGATTTCCTGGCGATCAAGGCGGCGCTAGACGCGCTGTAGCAGGTTCAGCGCGGCCGGCAGCGCCAGCGACACGCCCGACAGGAACAGCAGCACGAAGACGATGCGGCGCATCGCAACGGCCGAGAGCGGCGGCGGCCAGCGCCGCGCCGCATAGGTCGCCGCCATCACGAGCGGGATCGCGAAGGCGCCGGCGAGCGTGGAAGGCGGCGGGATGTTGCCGCTCGCCGCCACCAGCGTCAGCCGCACCACCTGCGCGGCGCCAAAGGCCGCGACCAGCGTCTCGCGGATGCGTTTCATCGGCAGCGGCTGGCGGTAGAGGTGGTAGACGAGCGGCGGGCCGCCGGTCGAGAACAGCCCGCCCATCAGCCCCGAGATGATGCCGAAGCCGACGAAGCTCGCCGAGGAGGAGCGCTCGGCCAGCGGCTGCGGCCGCATCGCAAGCTGCAGGCTCGATGCCATGATGACGAGGCCGAGCAGGACCTTCAGCAGGTCGGCGCGGGTATCGTAGAGCCATTCGAGCAGGAAATAGCCGACCACCAGCGACGGCAGGCTCGTGACGAGGATCAGCGAGAGCTCGCGGCGCAGCACCTCGCGCCAGCCGCCATGCAGCATCATCTGCGTCGCGTTGACGAGGGTCAGCACGCCGACCATCGCGGCGGCATCGGGCAGCGGCAGCAGGCCGACCAGCGCAATCGCGCCCATCATCACCAGCCCGAAGGCGAAGCCCGTCAGCGTCTGCACATAGGCGGCGATAGCGGCGATCGCCAGAAATCCCGCGAGCGCGGCCGGTGCCATGGTCTAAGCCTTGAAGAGGTCGCCCTGCCGCAGCGGCGCGAAGCCCATGCGGTGATAGCGGGTGGGCCCGTGCGCAGCGAGCGCCGCGAGATGGGCGGCCGTGCCGTACCCCTTGTGGCGCTCGAAACCGTATTGCGGATGGTGGCGGGCGAGATCCGCCATCATCCGGTCGCGCAGCACCTTGGC
>JBDHTH010000222.1:0-5479 GCA_039808545.1 Phreatobacteraceae bacterium
GCTCAGGCTCGACATGGAGGAGACGACGCGCCATCGGCGCCGGGCGCTCGATCCCGCGATCCGACGCATCGTCCGCGGCGGCGGCAGGTGCCTACCGCCGCCTAGCCCGCTCCCCTTGCGATTAAGACGGATAGGTCGCGGCGTGCCGCTTGACGGCCTCGACGTCGAACTTGCCGATATCGGCGATCAGGTCGGTGCGGACGATCGGCGCGACGGGCGGGATCTTCAGCCCCAGGAACTCGGCCTCACGCTCCAGCTCGTCGCCATGGATGTAGCCCATCGGCGTGTCGGGATAGGGCGCGCGGAAATGCTCCATCCGCCGCTTGATCGGCAGGAGCTGGCTCTTGATCGCGTCGGCCTCGCTCGCGCCGCGCGGGGCGAGCTCGGGATACATCTTCAGGAACACCTTCGCGCCGGCCGTGGGATTGGCCAGGATGAATTCCGAGGCGCGCGCGAAGGAGCGCGCGAAGCCCACCGCGAGCGCGCGGTTCTTGTCGATGAAGTCGCGATTGGCCGAGACGTAGAGGCCGCCGATCATCGGCGTCTTCTCGGGCCGCGGCAGGATGCGGATCGGGATGCCGGCCGCCTCCACCTGGCCGAAGCCGGTGTCGAAATAGGCGAGCGCGTCGATCGTCCCGCGCTGCAGGGCGACGCCGGCCGGCACGCCGGCGCCAGTCGCGATCCAGGACGCCTCCTTGTCGGGATCGACGCCGACATTGGTGAGGGCCGCCCGCGCGATCGGATAATCGGTCGTGCCGAGCGCCGAGACGCCGATCTTCTTGCCCTTGAGGTCCCTGTAGGTCTGGATGGGCGAATCGGGCAGCACCGCGATGTCCCAGCGGTAGGGGTAGCACCACTCGTAGAAGTTCGCGATCGGCGGCAGCTCGCCCTTGGCGAAGAGCGGGAGCTGGAACGGCCCGGTGCCGACGCCGAAATCGACGTTGCCCTTGTCGAGCGCGATCTGCACGTTCGAGTTGGTGCCGAGCATCACGGGCTCCAGCTTGATGCCCTCCTCGGCGTTGTAGCCGAGCCCCTCGGCGATGATCGAGTTGACGATCGAGACGTTCATCGCCGTCACGCTGACGCCCCAGCGCACGGTGCGCAGGGGGTCCTTGGCAATGGCGGGCCCCGCCAGCGCCGCGGATGCGGCCGCGGCTCCGGCGAGCTTGGTGAATTCGCGCCTGTTCATGCTCATTGTTTCCTCCCGAACGGCCCGGTCCGCGCCGGGTTCGCAAGCCCTACCAGTGGACGACTTTCCGCTTGATCGCGCTGATGGCGAGATGCATGCCGACGCCGACGAAGCCGAGGATCACCAGCACCGCGAAGACGGTCGGCACGTCGGTGACGGCCTCGGCCTGCATGATCGTCACGCCGATGCCCTGCTGGGCGCCGAGATACTCGGCGACGATCGTGCCGAGCAGCGCATAGACGATGCCCATCTCGAGCCCCGCGAAGATGAACGGGGCGGCGGAGGGCAGCTTGACGTTCCAATAGGTCTCGAGGCGCGTCGCCGAGAGCGAGGCCATCAGGTCGAGCCGGCTCGGATCGGTCGCCTGGATGCCTGCGAAGGTGTTGACGAGGACGGGGAAGAAGGTCAGCAGCGCCGACATGGCGATCTTCGAGCTGTCGCCGAAGCCGCACCAGATGACGATCAGCGGCGCGATCGCCACCTTCGGCAGCGATTGCAGCGCGAAGGCGTAGGGCATCAGCAGCTTCTCGACGGCGCGGAACTCCGCCATCAACGATCCGAGGATGATCGCCAGCGCGACGCCTATGACATAGCCGATCGCGGTGTTCGACAGCGTGCTCCAGAGCGGCAGGAAATAGCCGGTGCGGTCGGCAGGGCTTACGAAAAGCCCGTGGGCGAGCGAGCGCAGCACGTCTTCGATCGACGGCAGCACGTAGCTCGGCACCTTCAGCCAGTGGACCGAGAGCTCCCATAGCGACAGCAGCAGCGCCAGCCCGGCGAGGCCCAGCATACCGCTGCGGCCGGGAACGAGGCGCTGCATGGCGCGGCCGAGGCCGGCGGCGGGAAGGGCAGGCGGCGCCTTCGCGCCGGCCGCCGGCTCGCGAAGCTCGTCGGTCATATCTCGCCTCCCGTGAGCAGCGCGCGGACCCGCCGCGACAGGTCGATGAAGGCCGGATGGCCGATCGTGTGCTCGAAGCTGCGCGGCCGCTCGATCGGGACAGTGAGGTCCGCGATGACGCGGCCGGGGCGGGGCGACATCACGATCACCCGGTCCGCGAGGAACACGGCCTCGGAAATGCTGTGTGTGATCAGCACCACGGTCTTCTTCGTGGCGAGCCAGATGCGCTGGAGCTCGGCGTTCATGTGCTCGCGCGTCAGCGCGTCGAGCGCGCCGAACGGCTCGTCCATGAGCAGCACCCGCGGCTGGCGGATCAGCGCGCGGCAAATGGCGGCGCGCTGCTGCATGCCGCCCGACAATTCGCGCGGGTATTTCTCGCCGAAGCCGGTGAGGCCGACCATCGCCAGCAGCTCCTCCGTCGCCAGCGCCGGGCCGGACGCCTTGCCGCCCACCCGAAGCGGCAGCGCGACGTTGGACGCTACCGTCAGCCAGGGCAGGAGCGTCGCGCTCTGGAACACCACCCCGACGTCCCGCGACGGGCTGGTGACGGCCTTGCCGTTCAGCTCGATACGCCCGCCATCCGGCCGGTCGAGCCCGGCCAGCAGCCGCAGCAGCGTGCTCTTGCCGCAGCCCGACGGGCCGACGACCGAGACGAACTCCCCGTCCTCGACCGAAAGATCGGTATCGGTCAGCGCCGTGACGGCGCCGCCGTCGGCGGTCGGGTAAGTCCGCCGCAGATCGGTGATCTCGATCATCGGCCGCCGGCGCATCGGCACGACATTCGCGGGAACGTCGCGCGCCGCCGTGGTCGTGGCTGAAGATTGGACTGTCATGATGCTCAAGCCCGTCGCTGGCCGGCGTCCGGCTGTGCGCTTTCGCTGAAATTGAGGCGGGCGCCCGGCCGCGGCCATTTGCGGGCCATGATCGCGCCGATACCCGACAAGGTGATGTAGGCGGTCCGATGGTCGGGGCCGCCGAAGCAGATATTGGTGGTCTGGTCGTCCGGCATGGCGACCTGCTCCAGCAGCCGGCCCTCGGGCGAGATCACGGTGATCAGGCCGCCGATCAGCGTCGCGACGCAGACATTTCCCGCCGCATCGACCGCCATCGAGTCGAAATGCCGGTAGCCGGGCAGCCCCAGCAGGAGCTGGCTTTCCTCGCGCCGCGCGAGCTGGGTCGGCTCGATCTCGCCGGGGCCCTTGAGGTCGAAGGCCCAGACCCGCGCCGTGCTGGTCTCCGCGACGTAGAGGCGGGTCTCGTCCGGCGAGAGCGCGATGCCGTTCGGCTGGATCATCGGATAGACGACCTCGCGGATCGAGCGCCCGTCCGGCGTCGCATAGTAGACGCCGCCGCGGTCCATGTCGCGGGCCCGCCGCTTTCCCATGTCGGTGAACCAGAAGCCGCCGAACCGGTCGAAGACGATGTCGTTCGGCCCGCGGAGCGGCCCGCCCGGGCTTCTGTCGTAGAGCACCTCGACGGCGCCGCTCGAAAGGTCGATGCGCTCGATGCGGCCGCCGCTGTATCTATCGCTTTGCCCGAGCGCGATCAGCCGCCCGTTCTCGCGGCCCCAGCTCTGCCCGCCATTGTTGCAAACATAGAGCTTGCCGTCCGGGCCGAGCGCGAGGCCGTTGGGACCGCCGCCGGTCTCCGCGACGACCGATTTCCGGCCGTCCGGCGCGATCCGGGTGATGCGTCCGGCCGCCATCTCGCCGACCAGGATGTCGCCGCACTCCAGCGCCACCGGCCCTTCCGGAAAGGCGAGATCGGTCGCGATATACCGCATCTCGGCATCGCTCGATGCGACCACCGTCTCCTCCCCGTGTCTTCTTGCCTGTACCGTCTTGTTGCGGGCAGGTTGCGGCGGCCGTCCATAATATGCCAATACCAAATACCTTGCCTTCCATTACTCGCGGTCATGCTCACCTTCCGCCAGATGGCGATCTTTCGCGCCGTGATGGAGTCCTCCACGCTCACGGAGGCGGCCGTCGCAATGCGCCTGTCGCAGCCCGGCGTCAGCAAATGCGTCCGCGACATGGAGGAAGTGCTCGGCTTTCCGCTCTTCCGGCGCGAAAGCGGCCGCCTCACGCCCACCAAGGAGGCGCGCGCCTTCTACGGCGAGGTGCTGGTCGCGCTCCGCGCCGTGGAATCGGTGGCCCGCGCGGCCGAGAACTACCGCGACGCGCGCTCCGGCATCGTGCGCATCGCCGCGACCTCGACGCTGGCGCACAGCCTCGTGCCGCCCGCCATCTCGCTGTTCCGCCGCCGCCGGCCCGCCGCGCAGATCGTGCTCCACACCGCGCTCAACCAGGACGTCGTCCGCGCGGTCTGCGACCTCCAGGCCGATTTCGGGCTGGTGCTGATGCCGACCAACCATGCCGGGACGGTCGGGCGCGACCTCTGCGCGGCCGACCTCATCTGCATCCTGCCGGCCGACCATGCGCTGGCTGGCCATGAATCGCTCTCTCCTGCCGAGATCGCGCGGTTTCCGCTCATCAGCTACAACCGCAACCAGCCGATCGGCCTCGTCATCGATCAGCAATTCGCGCTGGCGGGCGTGCCGCGGGTGATCTCCACCGAGATCGTCCAGTCGGCGGCGGCGTGCAGCCTTGTGATGGCGGGCGCCGGCATCGCGCTGGTCGACGGCTACGCCATGATGAGCCCGGCCTATCCGCAGCTCGTGCGGCGCGCCTTCCGGCCGCGGGTCGATCTTGTCGCGCGGCTCATCATGGCGCCGGAGCAGGAGCCGACGCGCCTCGCCGCAACCTTCCTCGACTGCCTCGACGCGGCCATCGGGGAAGCGTGCGCGCGCGGCGAATTGCGGCACGCGGCGGCGGGCGGCTGATCGGCATAGCCTCGCGCTGGATGTCCCGGATGCCGGCGGCGAGACGGCTGACGTTCGCGGCGATGCACTCGCCTCAGCACATCGGCGCGTTGCGCTGCCGCAGGTCGCTCAGGATCGCCCGCAGCACCGTGAAGTCGATCTCATCCGCGTTACGGTAGCGGATGCAGCCCTTGCCGCAATCGATGCCGGCGAGCCGGTCTCGGAAGCGCTCGACCGCCGCAGCCGCGGCATAGACGGCGATATGGCGCTTCTGCAGGTTGAAGCTCACGGCATTGTCGCGCCCGGGCGGGCCGTATCCGGGCATGCCCCACTGCATGCGCTCCTCCCAGCCGCCGAGCTCCTGACGGCAGGCCGCGCGCAGCGCCTCGAGGATCGGCCTGTCGGATGCCGCGACGGCGCCGAGCCATTCATCCACCGTTGCCGCCTTCGACTGCACCATGGCCGCTCCCTTCCAGCCGTCATGCCGTGGCGATACTGCCCATCATCCCGCCGGTGCGGCGGTCACAAGCGCCGGCGCTCTTCCGTCAGGCCCATTCGCCCTTGCGGAACA
>JBDHTH010000223.1:0-5469 GCA_039808545.1 Phreatobacteraceae bacterium
GTGACGCGCCCCTCGATGCCGGTCAGCGCGACGCCGTTCAGCGGGTCCGAGAAGGTCGCGCCGGAGAGCACCGCGCTGCCCTGGATATCGGGCTTGGCGGTGGTGCCGCGCAACGTCGCGTCGACCGTGACGCGCCCCGTCACGCGCCGCCCGTCGCCCTCCAGCTTGGCGTTGAGGAGCGCCGCCTCGAGCGTGCCCCTGGCGCGGATGTCGAGCGTGCCCTGCGGCTTCAGCGGCGCCGAGCCTTCGACCGTGAGGCGGATCGAGGGGCCGCCGTTGATGGCGCTGTTGATGACGGCGCGCCCGGCGGCGAGCCGTCCGGTCGTCCGGATCTCGAGCGGCGGCAGCCCGTTGTCGCGCGTCTGCGGCGCGCTGAGGCCGGCGATCGTCACCTCGAACGGCCCCTCGGGCGTCGCGGCCGGGCCCTTGAGGGTCGCCTTCGCGTCGAGCGTGCCGCGCAGGCCCGTGCCCGGCGCGACGATGTCGACCGCCGCGAGCGGCACGCGGCGCGCGTCGACCGACATGTCGAGCACTGCCCCGAGCTTGCCGCGCACCTCGATCTCGCCGCCCTGCACGCTGAGCGTCGCGCGCTCGGTGCTGATCTGCCCGTTATCCTCCAGCACGAAGCTGGCGGGCCGCAGCAGCGCGATGCGCGCCGAGCCGCGCGTCGCCGCGAACTTCGCGAGATCGAGCCGCTTGCGGTTCTCCGGCAAGAGCTTGCCCTCGGCCGAGAGGTCGAAGCCGCGCGCCCGCGCGTTGAAGGTGATGTCGCTCGCCTGCGGCGTGCCGCGCGCCGTCAGCGCGATGCGCTCGACGATCTCGGCGCCCGCCACCAGCCGGTCGATATTCGCCTCCCCGTTCAGCACGGTGCGGCCGTAGAGGTCGTCGGCCCTCAGCGCCGCCTTCAGCGTGCTCAGCGAGATCGTGCCGGCGACGATCCTGCTGCCGTCGGCGTCGATCACGACGCGCTGCTGGTTGTTCGGCGCATCCGCGACGACCGTCGCCTTCAGCGCGCCCTTCAGCCTGGTGAGCGCCAACGGCGAGAGGTCGTCGAGATCGCCCGCCACGATCGCGATGCGGCCATTGGCGATATTGGCGCCGTCGATCCGCCCCATGCCGTCGACCGCCACCGAGCCGAGCCGCGCGACGAGCTGCGACAAGTCCCAGCCGCCGGCCGGGATCTTCCGCGCCTTCACGTCGGCCTTCAGCGGCTTGCCCGCGACATCGCCCGTCATCGCGACCGTGACGTCGGGGGCCGAGAGCGCCTTGTTGGCGACGACGCTCAGCACCAGGTCGCGGATCGCCTGGTTCTGCACGCGCACATCCGCCGCGCTGGCGCGGATGCTGACATTGGGATCGCCCTGCGGGCCGGTGACGCGCGCCACGACCCGCGCATCGCCCGACAGCTTGGCGTCGACCTTGGAGAGGTCGGCGAGCTGGAGATCGGCGTCGAGCCCCATATTGGCGGGCGCCGCCATGCCGTTCAGCATCGCGGTGACGTGCTGGCCCTTCGCCGCGAGCTTGTCGAGCGTCACGATCTCGCCGGGCGCGGTCGTCGCAGTGCCGGAAAGCTGCAGCGTGCCGCCGAGCAGCCGGTTGGCGATCGGATCGCCGACCGAGAGCTCGTCGGCGCCGCCGTCGAGCACGGCCGTGATGCGCTTCGCCGACGGGTCGCCGGTCAGCTTCACCTTGACGACCGCCCGCCCGTCGAGCGGCCGCTTCGCCAGCGTCGAGAGCGCCGAGAGCTTGACGATCTCGCCCTCCACGCGCGCGTCGATCAGCTTCGGCCCGGTCTTGCCGATGAAGGTCAGCGCCAGGTTCGGCGAGGATATCTTCGCCTCGGTGAACTCCGCGAGCCCCTGGTCGTCGACCGTGCCGCGCACGGCGAGCACCGCGTTGCCGCCGATCGCCTGCGAGATGCCGCGATCCTCGACGACGAGGCCGGTCGTCCTGCCGTCCACGACGATGCGGAAGCGCTGCGCGCCGGGCGTGCCGATCGGCGCCACGTTCAGCGTCGTGATGAGCGAGCCGAGCTTCAGCTTCGGCGAATCGAGCCCCGCCAGATCGAGCTTGCCGTCGACGGTCGGGCCGGCGACCGGCCCCTTGGCGGTCGCGTCGAAGATCAGCCGCTCGAGCGCCACCTCGCCCTTGCGGGTGACGTTGCCCTCGGTCTTGAGCGCCCGCGCCTTGAGCGCCACGTCGAGGACCTTGTCGGCCGTGAGATACCCCGTGACGGTCAGGTCCGCGATCGCCGAGGCGAGCCGCGTCGTCTCGATCGCGACCCCGCCGTCATCGCCGAACACGACCGATGAATTCAGCGTCGTGTTGCCCGAGAACACCGTCCCGACCGCCGGCGGCAGCAGGTTCTCGACCTGCGCGTTAAGATCGAGCGTCAGGCGCCGCAGCGGCCCGGCCCGGCCCAGCACCGCCGTGCCGCGCGCATTGATGCCGGGGCCGGCGTCGAACAGGAGCTGCGAGCGCCAGTCGTCGAGCTTGCCGGCGCCCGCCACGTCGAGCTTCACGGGCGGCAGGCCCGGAATCCCCATGATGCGGGCCGCGAGGCCCCCGGCCGGCTCGTCATGCTGGATCTTCATGTCGAGCTGCTGGCTGCCCGGCACGAAGAGGAGGCGGATCGCGGTCGTGCCCTGCGCGTCGAGGCGCCTGATGTCGAGCGTCGCGTCGAGCCCCTCGTTGGGCGGCCCGAGCGTCGCCTTGCCGGTCGCCGCCAGACGCGCCGGCGTGCCGAGGATCGGCTCGCCCAGCACCAGCTCGCCGAGCTTGAAGGAGCCGACGATCAGCTTCAGCGGCAGCTCGGGCAGGAGCGGCCCCTCAGATCCCGGCTGCGGCGCCGCGCCCGGCTCCGGCACGGGCTTGCGCGACAACTCGACCTTGCCGATCTCCAGCTTGCTGACGTCGAGCTTGCGGGAGAGGAGCGCGGTGCGGCTCCAATCCATCGAGACGACGTCGACCTTGAGGAACACGCCCTGGGAATCCGCCACCGTGATGTTGCGGATCACCGGGTTGGAGGAGAGCGCCCCGTCGACCGAGCCGATCGTCACGGTCGTGCCGGGCGTCGACAGCATCTTGGAGATGAAGGAGGCGACGACGCCCTGGTCCTCCTGCGTCTTCGGCGCCACGACATAGGCGATAAGCCCGGCCCCGGTCAGCAGGGCGCCGAGCGCCACGTTGCGGAGGATCTTCAGCGCGCGCATCAGAAGGCCTGCCCCAGGCTGACATACACCGCGAAGGGCCGCTCGCCCGGCATCTTCTGCAGCGGCGTCGCGACGTCGAGCCGGATCGGGCCGAGCGCCGTGTAGTAGCGCAGGCCGAGACCGGCCGCGAAGCGCATCTTCGCCGAGCCGTCCGGGAACGAGCTCTCATAGGCCTGGCCCATGTCGATGAACGGCACGATGCCGATCGTGTCGGTGATCTTGATGCGCGCCTCGAGCGAGGCCTCGAACATGCTCTTGCCGCCGACCACGAAGCCGAACGGATCGGTCGGGCCGAGGCTCTTGAACTTGAAGCCGCGCACCGAGCCGCCACCGCCGACATAGAAGCGTCGCGACGCCGGGATGTCGGCGAGGTCGCCGCCGAGGATCGAGCCGAAGGCGACGCGCGCCGCCAGGATGTATTTCGCCTTCTCGTCGAGCGCGTAGTAGGTCGAGGCCTGGATCTTGGCGATGCCGAAGAAGTTGGGCGCGTCCCTGAGCCCCATATAGGGCGCGATCGAGCCGGTGACGCGCCAGCCCATGGTCGGGTCGAGCGGCCGGTCGGTGGAATCGTAGGTCAGCGACACCGGCAGGCCGACGAGGCCGTAATGCAGCGGCGTGACGGCGTTCAGCGGATCGCGGGAATCGCCGATCTCGCCCTCGAGGCCGACCTGCATCGAGAAGGCGTCGGTGAAGCGGTGCCGGATCGCCACCGTCGCGTTGACGAGATTGGCGGTGTAGAAGTCGTTGCGCTCGCGCAGCAGGTAGATGTCGGCCAGCAGGTCGTTGCGCGTGCCCCAGAGCGCCGGCTTCATGAACGAGGCGGCGACGCGCCCGCCGATATCCTTCGGGTCGAATTTCTTGGTCGAGATCTGGTCCGGCGGCAGCCAGTCCTGATGCGTCTTCATGTAGAAGAGGTCGAGGTCGAAGCGCAGCCGCTCGGCGCCGCCGAACAGGTTGCGATGCGCCCAGTAGGTCTTCAGCGCCGGCCCGTCGACGGTGGAATAGCGCACCGCGCCGCCGATGACGCGCAGCGGCCGCTCCGTCACCTCGACGGTGAGCGGCAGGTTGCCGTCGGCGTCGAGCGCCTCGCCCTCGCGGATGCGCACCGCGCCGAGCGCCTCGATCCGCGCGACCGATTTGCGGATCGCCGCCAGCGCCTTGGGCGAATACTTGTCGCCGCGCTCCGCGTAGATGAACGAGCGGATGACCGCCGGATCGACGCCCTCCGCGCCCTTGATCGTCACGTCGCCGAGCCCCGCCACCGGGCCGGGCTCGACGCTCAGCACCAGGTCGACGCTGCGCGTGCGATGGTCGATCGTCGGCTGCCGGCGCACGACCTTCACGAAGGGATGGCCCTCGTCGCGGAAATGGTCGGAGATCTGCGCCGCCGCCGCGATCAGGCTGGTGGTGCGGGCCGGATCGTTCGCCTTCAGCGTGACGGTATCGGGCGGCAGGACGTTCGGCGCGAAGGGCCGGTTCCTGGCATCGAGGATCGCGACATGGTTGAAGGTGTATTGCGGGCCGGGATCGACGACCACCTCGACCGGCACCAGCCCCGTGCCCTTGTAGCGCTCCGACAATTGGCGCGTGCGCGTCGTGGAGGGGCGCTGCAGCGCGACCGTGTCGCCCGCGATGACGATCGAGACATTGGCCGCATAGTAGCCCGAGCCCCAGAGCGCGTCGATGATGCGCGGCAGGTCCGCCTCGGCGCGCCGCACCAGCTCGTCGCCGTCGGCCGGCGGCTCGGCGCGCAGCCGGTAGAGGATCGAGGCGTCGTTGACGGCGGTGCGGGCCTGGTCGTCGCCGTCGATGCCCTTGACGTCCATCTTGTAGGGCAGCGTCGTCGCGCTGACGGCGGGGGGCTTCTCGGAGAACCAGCCGAACGGATCCCACCAGGAGGCGCGCGCCGGCTCGGCGCCGGCGAGCGACGCGAGCATCAGTCCGAATACGCCGCGCGCGGCCAGCTCTCGCCCGCGCCTCCTCACCCTCGACATTTCCTCGCCCTTTTCAGACCAGGAAATGTACCCGATGCGGCCAAACGATGGCCACCCCGCGGGCGCGCCGTTTTCGAAGGCCCGCCTGACCTTGGGTCACAATCGAGGGAAACGCGACGCATACTCACCACGGCAAAAAAATACGCAAACGAACCAGCGCATTAACGCCGTCGAAATGGTAAAGATTGCGTTCCCGATGCCGGATGGACCGCGCGCGGCGCGCGAAACGCGCCGTGACCTCAGCGCAACAGTGGCGGGCTTTA
>JBDHTH010000224.1:0-5456 GCA_039808545.1 Phreatobacteraceae bacterium
TGTGCGGCGCGATGAAATCGGTGGCGCGCGTGGAATGGCCGATATTCTCGTCCGCCGCCTGGATGCGCTCGGCATCGTAGGTTTCCAGGAGGCGCGCGGGGCTCGTTCCGCGCAGCACGCGATCGAGCTTCCAGGCGAGGTTCTCGGCGTCCTGGACGCCGGAATTGGCGCCGCGCGCGCCAAAGGGCGAGACCTGGTGTGCGGCATCGCCGGCGAAGATCACGCGGCCATGCACGAATTTGGCGAGCCGCCGGCACTGGAAGCGGTAGACCGAGACCCACACGATCTCGAAAGGCCTGTCGCCGAGCGCGGCCCGCAGGCGCGGCAGCACCCGCTCCTCCCTTTGCTCCTCGGCCGCGTCGGCATCGGGGCCGAGTTGCAGATCGATGCGCCAGACATCGCCCTCCTGCCGATGCATCAGCGCCGAGCGGCCGTCATGGAAGGGCGGGTCGAACCAGAAATGCCGCTCTACGGCCAAATCGGGCGCCATTCTCACGTCGGCGATGAGGAACTTGTCCTCGAAGGTCTCGCCCTCGAAATCGAGGCCGAGCATGGCGCGGGTGGCAGAGCGGGCGCCGTCCGCCGCGACCAGCCATTCGGCCTCCAGGCCATAGGGGCCGTCCGGCGTGTCGATCGTCAGCGCGACGTGATCGCCCCTCTGCGTCAGGCCCGTCAGGCGGTTCGACCAGCGCAGGTCGATGCCGGGCTCCTCCAGCACCCGGTCGACGAGCAGGCTCTCGACCTCGAACTGCTGGAGATTGACGAAGGCCGGCATCTGGTGGCCGTCCTCGGGCAGGAGGTCGAACTGGTGGATGAGCCTGTCGCCGCGATAGACCTTGCCGACCTTCCAGGTGACGCCGGCCTCGACGACGCGGCGGCCGAGACCGAGCCTCTCCCAGATCTCCAGCGTCCGCTTGGCGTAGCAGATGCCGCGCGAGCCGTCGCCGATCCGGTCGGCGTCGTCGATCAGCACGACCCTTTGGCCGCGTGCCGCGAGGTCCAGCGCCGCCGTCAGCCCGACCGGTCCGGCGCCGACCACGACCACCGGATGGCGCGCCGGCACCGTCCGATCCTGGTCGGGCGCCCGGCGATAGGCGAACTGGCGGACGACGCGACGCTCCAGCATCGCCTCAATCCTTGAGCGCCGCCCACATGGCCTGGTCGCGCTCGGCCGTCCAGATCACCGGATGCTCGATGCCGCGCGCCTCGTCATAGGCGCGCGCGACGTTGAAGGGCAGGCAATGCTCGTAGATCGCGTATTGCCCGAAGCGCGGGTCCATCGCGGCGCGAATCGCCGCATGAGTGGCCTTCAGGTCCTTGCCGGCCGCCACGCTCTTGCGGGCCGTCTCGAGCAGGATGCGTACGAAATCGCCGGTATTGGCGAGCGCCTCGGCGACCGCCGCCTTGCCGACGAGCGCGGCGCCGCGCCCCGGCATCAGCGCTGCAGGGCCGAAGGCGCGGATGCGGTCGAGCGTGCCGGGCCAATCGGCGAGCTGGGCGTCGCCGCAATAGCAGGCCGAGTGGTATTCGACGAGGTCGCCTGAGAACATCACATTGGCGTCCGGCACATGCGCGATGATGTCGCCGGCCGTGTGGCCGCGCCCGAGATGCTGAAGACGGATCTCGCGCTGGCCGAGGAAGATCGAGATCTCCTTGCGGAAGGCAAGCGTCGGCCAGGTGAGGCCGGGGATCGTCTCGGCGGCGCGGAATAGCCTTGGGAAACGTGCGTATTCGGAGTCCCAATCCTGCTGGCCGCGCTCCACGATCAGATCGCGGGTGGCGTGCGAGCAGAGGATCTCGGCCCCCTCATAGGCGCTGGCGCCGAGCACGCGCACCGCGTGGTAATGCGACAGGATGACATAGCGCACCGGCTTGTCGGTCACCGTGCGGATGCGCTCGATCACCTGCCGCGCCATGGCGGGCGTCGCCTGGGCGTCGACGATCGCCACCGCATCGTCGCCGACGATGACACCGGTATTGGGATCGCCCTCGGCCGTGAAGGCGTAGAGGCCTGGCCCGATCTCGTCGAACGAGACCGTCTTGTCGGCAAGATCCCCCGTCGAAGCAAAGCCCGTCATGCTACTCGCTCCCTGCTCGCTCCCGTCAGCCGGCGCGTTCCACGGTCTGCTCGATCGCGCCGAAGATCGAGTGCCCGTCCACATCCTTCATCTCGATGCGGACCCGGTCGCCGAATTTCAGAAAGGGCGTCGCCGGCTTGCCGGCCAGGATGGTCTCCACCATGCGCTGCTCGGCGATGCAGGCATAGCCGAGTCCGCCCTCGGCGATCGGCCGGCCCGGCCCGCCGCCGCTATCGCGGTTCGACACAGTGCCGGAGCCGATGATGGTGCCGGCCGAGAGCGGCCGGGTCTTGGCCGCATGCGCGATCAGCGCCGGAAAATCGAAGGTCATGTCGATATCGGCGCGCGGCTTGCCGAACGGCCTGTCGTTGAGGCTAGACAGGAGCGGCAGCGCGATCTTGCCGCCGTCCCAGGCGCTGCCCAGCTCATCCGGCGTCACCGCAACCGGCGAGAAGGCCGAGGAGGGCTTCGACTGGAAGAAGCCGAAGCCCTTGCCGAGCTCGGCGGGAATGAGGTTGCGCAGCGACACGTCGTTGACGAGCATCAGCAGGCGGATGGCGCCCGCCGCCGCCGCGCTGTCGCAGCCCATGGGGACGTCGCCGATGATCACCGCGATCTCGGCCTCGAAATCGATGCCGTAGGCCTCGTCTGCGACCGGGATGGGGTCGCGCGGCGCCAGGAACGCGTCGGAGCCGCCCTGATACATCAGCGGATCGGTCCAGAAGCTCGCGGGCATCTCGGCCTTGCGGGCCTGCCGCACCAGCGCGACATGGTTCACATAGGCGGAGCCGTCGGCCCATTGATAGGCGCGCGGCAGCGGCGAATGGGCGTCCTGCTCGTGGAAACGAAAACTCGGCGCCGCGCCGTGCTCCAGCGCCTCCGCGAGATCGGCGAGGCGCGGGGCGGCATGCTCCCAATCGTCGAGCGCGGCCTGCAGCGTCGGCGCGACCATCCCGGCCTCGCTGGCGCGGGTCAGATCGCGCGAAACGACGACCAGCCGGCCGTCGCGCCCTCCCCTCATAGAAGCAAGTTTCACGTTTCGTCGGCCCCCGCTATGGTTTCATCCTCGGCTCGGCATGCGAACGCGAACGGGCCCATTCAATCTGGAGGACGCTCAAATGAAAAGACGGCAATTCCTGGCCGGCGCCGGCATCGCGGCGGCGGCCGGTGCTGTCGCGATGCCGGCGATCGCGCAGTCCATGCCGGAAATCCGCTGGCGCATGACCTCGAGCTTCCCGAAATCGCTCGATACGATCTACGGCACCTGCCAGGAGCTCGCCAAGTCGATCTCCGAGGCGACCGACGGCAAGTTCCAGATCCAGACCTTCTCGGCCGGCGAGATCATCCCGGGCCTGCAAGCGCTCGATTCGGTGCAGAGCGGCGCGATCGAATGCGCGCATACGCCGCTCTATTTCTATGTCGGCAAGGACCCGACGCTGGCCTTCGGCACCGGCGTGCCGTTCGGCCTCAACGCGCGGCACCAGCATTCCTGGTGGTACTTCTCGGGCGGCGAGAAGATCGTCAACGGCGCGCTCGACCAGTTCAACGCCTATTCGATTCCGGCCGGCAATTCGGGCTGTCAGATGGGCGGCTTCTTCCGGAAGGAGATCAACTCGCCCGACGACTTCAAGGGCCTGAAGTTCCGCATCGGCGGGCTCGGCGGCCAAGTGCTGCAGAAGCTCGGCATCGTGCCGCAGCAGATCGCGCCGGGTGACGTCTATCCGGCGCTGGAGCGCGGCACGATCGACGCGGCCGAGTTCGTCGGCCCCTATGACGACGAGAAGCTCAACCTCCAGAAGGTCGCCAAGTACTACTACTACCCCGGCTGGTGGGAAGGCGGCGCGATGCTGCACTTCGTCGTCAACAAGGAGAAGTGGAACAGCCTGCCGAAGCACTATCAGCAGATCGTGTTCCACGCCTGCGAGCACGCCAACAACTGGATGCTGGCCAAGTACGACACGGTGAACGCGCCCGCGCTGCTGCGCATCCTGCAGGGCGGCGGAGAGCTCAAGGGCTTCACGCAAGCGACGATGGAGACCTGCTACAAGGCCGCCAACGAGCTCTATGCGGAGCTCGCCGCCAAGAGCCCGAGCTTCAAGACGGCGCTCGACTCCTACACCGCCTACCGCAACGAGCAATTGCCCTGGTGGCAGGTCGCGGAGCTGTCCTTCGACAGCTTCATGGTGCGCATGCGGGCGCGCGGGTGAGCCGAGGGAGGCGCATCGAGACGGAAGCGGCGGACGGGCTTGCCGACGCCGCCTTCGACCTTGCGGGCTACCTCCCCTACCTCCTCAACATCGCGGCGACGGAAGTCAGCCGCGGCTTCGCGCGGCTCTATGACGAGCGGCACGGGCTCGGCATCCCGGAATGGCGCGTGCTCGCCTGGCTCGCGGCGCGCGGCGCGATGAGCGGCCGGGCGCTGGTCGACATCACGCATATGCACAAGACGAAGGTCTCGCGGGCCGCCAGCAGCCTTGCCCGGCGCGGCCTAATCGCCCGGCGGCGCAGCAGCGAAGACCAGCGCGAAAGCATCCTGTCGCTGACCGAAGCAGGCATGCGCGTGCATGCCGACCTCGTGCCGCTGGCGATCGCCTATGCGCGGGAATTGACGGCGGGGCTGGATCCTGCCGATATCGCGGCTTTCCTGCGCGTCGTCGCGCATGTCACGCGCGAGGGAGAACGGTTGGCGCGCGGCTTCAAGCCGAGCGCCTGACCGGCGCCGCCATGCCGAACAGCCCTCGGGACGCCCGGGCCTAAGGAGAACACGATGATCGTCATGCGTCTCAGGCAGGCTGCCCGCTGGGCGGCGGCCGGCATCCTCGCGGCGAGCCTTGCGGGCTGCATCTCGATCGAGCAGGAGGTCGCGGTCGAGGATGGCGGGGCCGGCGCGATGACGGTGCGGCTGGTGCTCGATCCGCAGGTCGTGCAGCTCATGAAGCAGACGGCGCCCGACAAGGACCCCTGCCTCAACGACAATGCCGACAAGATCAAGGCGCATCCGCAGGTCGCGGCGTTCGAGCAGAACACGCTGACGCGCGGCGACAAGATCGCCTGCGAGATGATCGTCAAATTCAAAAGCGTCGACGATCTCGGCGACATCGCCAAGACCATGGACAGCGGCGACGGCCCGGCGCAGGCGCCCGACACGGTGGTGGTCGAGAAGGCCGGCGAACGGCGCGTCAGGATCGTCCAGGACCTCGCCAAGGCGCTCGACCAGAACCAGAGCGCGCAGGTGCCGGAAGAGCAGAAGAAGATGATGAGCGCGATGTTCGCCGGCAAGACCATCGACATCACGATCCGCGCGCCCGAGATCGTCAGCGCCAATGCCGACGTGGCCTCGGACCGCAAGAGCGTGCGCTATTCGATCCCGATCGCCGA
>JBDHTH010000225.1:0-5449 GCA_039808545.1 Phreatobacteraceae bacterium
GGTCTCCTCGCGGGGCCGGGCGGAACGGGGCACGGCGCGCGGCGCGGGAGCCTCGTCCTCGGCGCCCGGATCGTCCTGGCGCGGGGCCGGACGGGCGACGCGCGGACGCGGCTGCTCATCCTCGGCCAGCGGATCGTCCTGCGGCTGCTCGTCGCGGGGCGCGGGGCGGGCGCTGCGCGGACGCGGCTGCTCGTCCTCGGCCTGCGGGTCGTCCTGGCGTGGGGCGGGGCGGGCGACGCGCGGCTGGTCGCGCGGGGTCTGCTGCGAGAGGTCCGGATCGTCCTGATCGGGAGCGAGGTCGCGGTCGTCGCGGGGTGGGGCCTCGACGTCCGGCCGCTCGTCGCGCGGGGCCGGGCGGACATCGCGGCGATCGTCGCGGCGCGGCTCGTCGTCGCGATAGGAGGGCGGCGCGTTGCGGACGACGCGGGTCGTCACGACCTTGCCGGTCTTGGCGTCGATGACGATGCGCGCCTCCTCGCCGGTCGACTTGATGGCCGTCACGACGAAGCGCTCGTTGATGAATTGCGGCCGGCCGGTCGGCCGGTAGCCGAGCGAGCGCACGATCAGCAATGCGTCGGCGGCGGCGATATAGCGATGCGTGCGCGGCGTGTCGGTGTCGTCATCGTCGGCCGATGGCGGCGTGTAGCGCGGCTCGTCGCGGTAGAAGCGCGGGCGCTCGTAGCGCGGGCTGTCGTAATAGGGCCGGTCGTAGGGGCGGTCATAATATTGGGCGGGGGTCGACCACGCGGCGATCTCGGGGATGGAGACGGCCGGCTGCAGCGGCGTGGCACTGGCCGTCGCTGCGAAGGCGGAGGTCGCCAGCAGGGCCGAAAGGAGCATGGAAACGCGTTTCATGCCGGTTCTCCAGTCATCGGACGGTGCAATCTCGCCACGGTTCGCGGCGAATTTGTGAGTATAGTATCGCGAGCGCGGCCCATGGTTCAGGCCGCGCGCTTCACGAAGCCGAGAAACTGCTCGATTTCGGCCTCGGTCGTCGCGTGCGAGGTGACGAGGCGGACCGAGATCCGGTCGGCACCGACCCGCGCCTTGGGGATGAAGCGCGGCCGCCGCGCATAATATTGCGCTCCGGCCTGACGCAGCGCCAGGTCGACGGATTTCGGCAGTGCCGCGAACAGGACGTTCGTCTCGGCCGCGTAGACCGGCGCATGGCCGGCCGCCGCAAGGCCGGCCGCAAGGCGCGCCGCCGCCGTATTGGCGATGGCGGCGAGATGCAGCCAGAGCCCGTCGTCGAGCATCGCCAGGATCTGCGCCGCCAGGTAGCGATGCTTGGAGAAAAGATGCCCGGCGCGCTTGCGGCGCTGCTCCAGATGGGCCGCGTAGCGCTCGTCGAAGACCAGGATGGCCTCGGCCGCCATGGCGCCGCCCTTGGTGAAGCCGAGCGAGAGCACGTCGACCCCGGCCTTCCAGGACATCTCGGCGGGGGTGGCGCCGGTATAGACCAGCGCATTGGCGAAACGGGCGCCGTCCATGTGCAGGCCGAGGCCGCGATCATGGGCAAGGCGCGCCAGCGCCTCGACCTCGGCGACCGAATAGGTCGTGCCGGCCTCGCTCGCCTGGGCGATCGAGAGCGCGTTCGCCTCGACATGGTGGGCGCCGCCCCAGCCGAACTCGTCCAGCACGGCGCCGGCCGCCTCCGGCGTCAGCTTGGCATCGTCGCTCGGCACCGTGACGAGCTTGCCGCCATTGGTGAAGAATTCCGGGGCGCCGCATTCGTCGGTCGCGATATGGGCTTCCTCATGCGCGATCACGGCGCCCCAGGGCGGCGTCATGGCGGCGAGCGCCAGCGCGTTGGCGGCCGTGCCGGTGGAGACGAGGAAGATCGCGCAGTCGCGCTCGAACACGTCGGCGAGGCGCTGCTTGGCGCGGGCCGTGAAGGCATCGTTGCCATAGCCCAGCACATGGCCGCGATTGGCCTCCCGGATGGCGTCGAGGACCGCATCGGCGGCGGGCGCGGCGTTGTCGCTGGCGAAATTCATCATCGGCTCCGAACTGCTCGCCGCCTATCAAGAGGGAAGCGGGCGAGCCGCGCAAGCGAGCGCCGCGCAGCCGCGCGATGCGCAATAAAGTTGCGCGAAACGAGGGGCTGGCGCAGCGCATGCGGGGCGCTTGGCCGATTGGTGAAATTTTCGGCACGAAATCCGGCGTCGGCGCGCTTGTGCTCTGCCGCGAAATCTGCCATGGTCCGCCGTATAGGACAGTGTTGCTGTCCCAATTTCGCAGACGGGTTCCGGCACAGGCCGAGTTTCCGTTCGGGACGTTGGAACTTGGAGCGGTTCGGATCAAGATGGCCAAGGCCAATTCGACCACGACGAAAGCCAAACTGAACGCCCGCGCGACGCGGGCGTAGCGGGTCGCCGCGGCTTAGCCGCGGGGCGCCCGCGAGATGCGGGCGCGGCGCCAGGGCGCGACCGGATCTCCAGAACCGAGATGGGCCTTGTGGGGAGCTCCAGGCTCCTTGGGCGCGTCATCCTGGCAAAGGTTCGGACGAACGGGGCGTTGACATGAGCGGCAGCAGCTTCAGCGGCAAGGCGGGCATCGGGGGCGGGGTGCCCATGACGCGGATCGATCCGGGCCTGCCGCCCGCGCAGGGGCTTTACGACCCCCGCCGCGAGAAGGACGCCTGCGGCGTCGGCTTCATCGCCGACATGAAGAACCGCAAGTCGCACGCGCTCGTCGAGGATGCTCTGCAGATGCTCCTCAACCTGGAGCATCGCGGCGCGGTCGGCGCCGATCCGCGGGCCGGCGACGGCGCCGGCATGCTGGTGCAGATCCCCGACGCCTTCTTCCGCCGCAAGGCCGAGGAGCTCGGCCACACGCTGCCGGAGCCCGGCCACTACGCGGTCGGCATGATGTTCCTGCCGCAGGAGCCGGAATGGCGGGCCCGCATCATCCAGGTCTTCGACGACGTGGTGCGCGACGAGGGCCACGAGCTGCTGTTCTGGCGCGAGGTGCCGGTCGACAATTCGACGCTCGGCGAGACCGTGAAGCCGACCGAGCCCTTCATCATGCAGGTGTTCATCGGCCGCGGCAGGCACGTCACCGACGAGGAGCATTTCGAGCGGCGGCTGTTCATCCTGCGCAAGATCGTCTCGAACGCCGTGTATTCGCTGCGTCAGCTCGAGCGCTCGGACTACTATTCGGTGTCGCTGTCGTGCCGGACGATCGTCTACAAGGGCATGTTCCTGGCCGACCAGCTCGGCACCTACTATCCGGACCTCCGCGAAGAGGATTTCGTCTCGGCTCTGGCGCTGGTGCATCAGCGCTTCTCCACCAACACCTTCCCGGCCTGGTCGCTCGCCCATCCCTACCGGATGGTCGCCCATAACGGCGAGATCAACACGCTGCGCGGCAACGTCAACTGGATGGCGGCGCGGCAGGCGAGCGTCGATTCCGAGCTGTTCGGCAACGACATCTCGCGCCTCTGGCCGATCTCCTACGAGGGGCAGTCCGACACGGCCTGCTTCGACAACGCGCTCGAATTCCTGGTGCAGGGCGGCTACTCGCTGCCGCATGCCGTGATGATGCTGATCCCGGAAGCCTGGGCCGGCAACCCGCTGATGAGCGAGGAGCGGCGTGCCTTCTACGAATATCACGCGGCGCTGATGGAGCCCTGGGACGGGCCGGCCGCCGTCACCTTCACGGACGGGCGGCGGATCGGCGCCACGCTCGACCGCAACGGCCTTCGCCCGGCGCGCTACATGGTGACGCGCGACGACCGCGTGATCCTCGCCTCCGAGATGGGCGTGCTGACGGTGCCGGAGGAGGACATCGTCCAGAAGTGGCGCCTGCAGCCGGGCAAGATGCTGCTGATCGACCTCGAAGCGGGGCGCATCATCTCGGATGACGAGATCAAGGCCGATCTCGCCCGCGCCAACCCGTATCAGGACTGGCTGAAGCGCACGCAGCTCGTGCTGGAGGACCTGCCGCCCGTGCAGGCCCGCGACAGCCGCACCGACGTGACCTTGCTCGATCGTCAGCAGGCCTTCGGCTACACGCAGGAAGACATCAAGCTCCTGATGGCGCCGATGGCGGTTACGGGCCAGGAGGCGGTCGGCTCGATGGGCACCGACACGCCGATCTCGGCGCTCTCGGACAAGTCGAAGCTGCTCTACACCTATTTCAAGCAGAATTTCGCGCAGGTGACGAACCCGCCGATCGACCCGATCCGCGAGGAGCTCGTGATGAGCCTCGTGTCGTTCATCGGACCGCGGCCGAACATCTTCGACCTGGAAGGCTCCTCGCGCCGCAAGCGGCTGGAGGTGCGCCAGCCGATCCTGACCAACATCGATCTGGAAAAGATCCGCTGCATCGGCCATCGCGAGGACAGGTTCGACACCAAGACGCTCGACATCACCTATCCGTCCGAGCGGGCCGCGGCCGGCATGACGGATGCGGTGCGGATCCTGTGCGAGCGCGCCGAGGCGGCGGTGCATGGCGGCTACAACATCATCATCCTGTCGGACCGGCAGGTCGGGCCGGACCGCATCCCGATTCCCGCGCTGCTCGCCACGGCGGCGGTGCATCACCACCTGATCCGCAAGGGGCTTCGCACCTCGGTCGGCCTCGTCGTGGAGACCGGCGAGGCGCGCGAGATCCATCATTTCTGCTGCCTCGCGGGCTATGGCGCGGAAGCGATCAACCCCTATCTCGCCTTCGACACGCTGCGCTCGCTGCATGAGAGCGGCGAGTATCCGGCCGAGGTCGATGCCGGCGAGGTGGTGAAGCGCTACATCAAGTCGATCGGCAAGGGCATCCTGAAGGTGATGTCCAAGATGGGCATCTCGACCTACCAGTCCTATTGCGGCGCGCAGATCTTCGACGCGATCGGCCTGAAGAAGGCCTTCGTCGATGAGTTCTTCTTCGGCACCGCGACGATGATCGAGGGCGTCGGCCTCTCGGAGATCGCCGACGAGACCGTGAGTCGGCACCGCGACGCCTTCGGCGACGCGCCGATCTACCGCAACGCGCTCGATGTCGGCGGCGAATACGCGTTCCGCATCCGCGGCGAGGCGCATGCCTGGTCGCCGCATGCGGTGGCGACGCTCCAGCACGCGGTGCGCGGCAACCTGCCCGACAAGTACCGGGAATTCGCGGAAGGTGCGAACAACCAGTCGCAGAAGCTGCACACGATCCGCGGCCTGTTCCGCATCCGCGACGCCAAGGCGCGCGGCGCCGAGGCCGTGCCGCTCGAGGCGGTCGAGCCGGCAGCCGAGATCGTCAAGCGCTTCGTCACGGGTGCGATGTCGTTCGGCTCGATCAGCCGCGAGGCGCATGAGACGCTCGCCATCGCGATGAACCAGATCGGCGGCAAGTCGAACACCGGCGAGGGCGGCGAGGAGGCCGAGCGCTTCAAGCCGATGCCGGACGGGCGCTCCAAGCGCTCGGCGATCAAGCAGGTCGCCTCGGGCCGCTTCGGCGTGACGGCCGA
>JBDHTH010000226.1:0-5448 GCA_039808545.1 Phreatobacteraceae bacterium
ACTCCCACTCGATCGTGCCGGGCGGCTTCGACGTCACGTCATAGACGACGCGGTTGATGCCCTTGACCTCGTTGATGATGCGGGTCGCGGTGCGGCCGAGGAAGGTCATGTCGTAGGGGAAGAAATCGGCCGTCATGCCGTCGACCGAGGTCACGGCCCTCAGGCCGCAGACATGGTCGTAGGTGCGGTAGTCGCCCATCACGCCGACCGTGCGCACCGGGAGCAGCACCGCGAAAGCCTGCCAGATCTTGTCGTAGAGGCCGGCCTTGCGGATCTCGTCGAGATAGATCGCGTCGGCCTTGCGCAGGATGTCGAGCTTCTCGCGGGTGATCGCGCCGGGAATGCGGATCGCCAGGCCCGGCCCCGGAAAGGGGTGGCGGCCGACGAAGGCCTCGGGCAGGCCGAGCTCGCGGCCGAGCGCGCGCACCTCGTCCTTGAAGAGCTCGCGCAAGGGTTCGACGAGCTTCATGTTCATCCGCTCGGGCAGGCCGCCGACATTGTGGTGGCTCTTGATCGTCACCGAGGGGCCGCCCGAGAAGGAGACGCTCTCGATCACGTCCGGATAGAGCGTGCCCTGGGCGAGGAATTCGGGCCGGCCGCGCCCGTCCGCCGCGATCTTGGCGGCCTCGCGCTCGAAGGTCTCGATGAACAGGCGGCCGATCGTCTTGCGCTTCACCTCCGGGTCCTCGACGCCGTCGAGGGCCGAGAGGAAGGCGCCGGATGCGTCCACATGGACGAGCGGGATGTTGTAGTGGTCGCGGAAGAGGCCGACCACCTCGGCCGCCTCGCCCTGCCGCATCAGGCCGTGATCGACGAAGACGCAGGTCAGCCGGTCGCCGATCGCCTCGTGGATCAGCACGGCCGCGACCGCCGAATCGACGCCGCCCGAGAGGCCGCAGAGCACCCTGCCCGTCCCGACCCGGTCGCGGATCTTGGCGATCATCTCCTGGCGATAGGCGGCCATCGACCAGTCGGCCTTCAGCCCGGCGATGCGCTGCACGAAATTGGCGAGCAGCCGGCCGCCATCGGGCGTGTGCACCACCTCGGGGTGGAACATGGTCGAGTAGAAGCGGCGCTTCTCGTCGCCCGCCACCGCGAAGGGGGCGTTCTCGGAGACGGCCAGCACCTCGAAGCCCTCGGGCAGCCTGGTGACGCGGTCGCCATGGCTCATCCAGACGGGATAGCGGCCGCCCTTCTCCCAGATGCTCTCGAAGAGCGGCGAGTTTTTGAGGATCTCGACGTCGGCGCGGCCGAACTCGGCCGCATGCCCGCCCTCGACCCGGCCGCCGAGCTGCGCCGCCATGGTCTGCTGGCCGTAGCAGATGCCGAGGACGGGCACGCCGGCCTCGAACACCGCCTGGGGCGCGCGTGGGCTACCCTCGTCCGGCACCGAGGCCGGGCCGCCGGAGAAGATCACCGCCTTGGGCGCGAGCTTCGCGAAGGCCTCCTCGGCCTTCTGGAAGGGATGGATCTCGCAATAGATCCCGGTCTCGCGGATGCGGCGCGCAATGAGCTGCGTCACCTGCGATCCGAAGTCGATGATGAGGACGGTGTCGTGATCGTGCTGGGCCATGGCACCCGTTAGCGGAAGCCTCGCGCCGCGGCAACTGGCTGATCGCATGGCGGGCTTCTTGTTGACGGACGACCGATCGCCATTCGGTACGCGGCAGCGACTCCATCTAGGACCGCTCGGCATTCCGTTGGGTCTGGCTCCTCCTCCGTCATGGCCCGGTTTATCCGGGCCATCCACGTCTTGCGGCGCCCGTCACCTGTTCGAAGCCGTTCGTTTTGTGCCCGAGCAAAGCATGACGCGCCTCGATCGCCCGAAACAACGTCGTGGATGGCCCGGATAAACCGGGCCATGACGAAGGAAAGGTCGATTCCAGATCGAATGCGATGGGCTTGGCCGGCTTACGGCGGCCGCCCGTTCATCACCGCCGGCGGCGCAGCATGGCCACGAAGAAGCCGTCCGTGTCGGTGCGGTGCGGCGTCATCAGGACGCCCTCGGGCGTCAGGCGCGCGCGCTCGCGGAAGCGGGCGGCGCCGGCGCCGAGCGTGCCGATGAGCGTTTCGGGCGATTCCAGCGCGAAGCCGTCGCGGCGTGCCAGGAAGGCGCGGATCTGCGCGCCGTTCTCGGCGTCGAGCACCGAGCAGGTGACATAGACGAGACGGCCGCCAGGATGCACGAAATCGGCCGCCCGGTCGAGGACGGCCACCTGCTGGCCCAGCCGCAATTCCAACGCGGCGGGCCGCAGCCGCCATTTGGCGTCCGGGTTGCGGCGCCAGGTGCCGGTGCCCGTGCAGGGCGCGTCGACCAGCACCAGATCCATCCGGCCTTCGAGATCGGCGAGCGCATCGCCGGTCGCCAGCGGCGTGCGCACCTCGGCATTGGCGACGCCGGCGCGGGCGAGGCGCTCATGGATCGGCGCGAGGCGGCGGCGATCGCGATCGAAGGCGTAGATCCCGCCTTCGCCCGCCAGCATGGCGGCGATCGCCAGCGTCTTGCCGCCGCCGCCGGCGCAGTAGTCGAGCACCTTCTCGCCCGGCCGCGCATCGGCGAGACGCGCCGCGATCTGGCTGCCGGCGTCCTGGATCTCGACCAGCCCCGTCAGATAGGCGGGGTCCGTGTCGATGCGGGGCGGCTGGCCGTCGCCGCGCAGGGCGAGGCGCAGCGCGTCCGGCGCGAGGTCGAGGCGGCGCGCCTCGACGCCGAGCGAAGCGCGAAGCGCGGCCGCGACCGCATCGGGCTCGGCCTTCAGCCGGTTGACGCGCAGGTCGAGCGGCGCGCGGGCCGCGAGCGCCCTGCCCTCGGCGGCCCGCGCCTCGCCGAAGACGGCCGCGAAGGCGGCATCGAGCCATTCCGGGTAGTCGCCCGCGACATGCGGCGGCGCCTCGGCCGGAGCGGCGGAGAGGCGGCGGCGCTCCTCATCGGTCAGCGCGGCCGGGCCGTAGCGGCTGCCGTCGAACAGCGCCTCGATCGCGGCCGGCGCCTCGCCGCGCGCGCCCGCCAGCATGCCGAGCATGACGGCGCGGCCCGTCCCGGCGCCCATGCGCCAGGCGCTCGACGCCTTCACGCGCAGGCCGTCATAGACCAGCGTCGCGATCGCGGCGCGGTCCTTGGCGCCGGCGAAGCGGTGCGACAGGCCCCAGTCCTTCAGCGCGTCGCCGACCGGCCGGCGACGGGCCGCAACGTCGTCGAAGATCTCGATCGCGGCGGCGATCCGGGCGGCGGGGGTCATGGCGCCCGTCAGTCGCAGGCGGCCGTCAGCACCATCTCGACGAGCACGCCGGGGCCGAGATCGCCGATGCCGATGGCGGCGCGGGCCGGCAGGTGCTCGGGCGCGAAATAGCCCTTCCAGACCTTGTTGAACCCGTCCTTCAGCGCGAGGTCCGGCAGGAAAACCAGCGCCGAGAGGATGCGCGTCTTGTCGGAGCCGTGCTGGGCGAGCAGCGCGTCGGCCTGGCGGAACATGTCGGCGGTCTGCCCCTCGATATCGGCCGTCAGGTCCTCGGCGACGAGGCCGCCGAAATACAGCACGCCATTGTGCTCGACGACTTCGTGAAGGATGCCCCCATAGGGGCCGGTGCGCTTGATCGGCATGTCTCGTCTCCTGTTCGGGCGCCTCTGTGCCACGGAACCGCGGGGATCGCCAGAGCGGGACGCAAGCGCTTGGCGCGCCGGCCGAAATCGGGCTAAATCTTCGGCACGTCGGCGGGCCCGTGCGGGCGCCGGCGAGCAGAGGTAACAGCGGACATGGCGATCCTGAAACGCGGTCTTGCCGGCGAGCCGGTCAAGCGGCTGCAAAAGAAGCTCGGCATCGAGACGGACGGCGTGTTCGGCCCCTCGACCGAGCAGAAGCTGAAGGACTATCAGGAGCGGCACGGCCTGCCGGCCGACGGCATCGCGGGGCCCGACACCTTCGCGCAGATGGGGCTCTACGAGCTGGTGCTGCTGCGCGTCGGCACGTCCGGCGAGAGCGTGAAGCGGCTGCAGACGGCGCTCGGCATCCAGGCGGACGGCCATTTCGGGTCGGGCACCGAGCGCGCGGTGCGCGAGTTTCAGCGGCGCAGCCAGATGGTGGCGGACGGCATCGCGGGTCCGATGACGCTCGCCAGGCTGCAAGTCTTCCAGGAGATCACGCCGGCGGTCGTGGAGAAATCGATCATTCCCGCGGACGGCGCCGGCAAGCCGGACGCGCCGGGCCATCGCAGCATCTGGGACAGCATCAAGACGATGTTCACGCCGGGCTGAGGACCGAGCCGCGCCGGCTGCGGAAGCCGCCACGGCCGGGCGGCGGCGCCCGAGGACCTTTCAAGTTTTCGTTAACGGTCCGCCCCCAGGCCACCGCCGAAAGCCATCCTTAAGCATTTCGTTGTCTCATCGGGCCCTTCTTGAGACGGTTCCGATGAGGGAAACATGAGCAGGGCCGCGGCACCGCCGGCCTTCACTGCACCGCGCTGGCCACTGTCGCGATGGCTTTTGCGCGTCCCCGAGCGGATTTCACCGGATATCGAGAGCGCGCTGATCGCGACCCTGTACGGGTCGATGCCGACCTTCTACGCATCGATCGTCAATTCGATCGCGATCGCCATCCTCATCGCGTTTCGCAGCCCGACCTGGCCGATTCTCGCCTGGCTCGGCCTCTCGGTCGTGGTCGGGGCGATGCGCGGAGGCGTCGCCTGGTACGCGCTGCGGGCCGCCGCGGCCGGCCGGCCGGCGCCGACCGACTGGCATATCGTCGCCAATCTCGCCTTCGCGGCCTCTCTCGGCTTCGGCGGCTTCGTCACGGTGCTGGCGGTCGACTGGGTGTCGGCCGCCGTGGTGTGGACCTCGATCGCGGCGGTGGCGGGCGGCTTCGCGTTCCGCCATGTGGCGACGCCGCGGCTGGCGGTCGCCATGCTGCTGCTGTCGCTGACCCCGGTCTGCGCCGGCGCGGTCCTGTCGGGCGAGCCCATCACCTATATCTGCCTGCTGCAACTGCCGGCCTTCGTCTCGACCATGGCGGTGGCGCTGCGCTACATGAACGGGTTGCTGGTGCGGACGATGCAGGCCGAGCGCGCGCAGGCCCATATCGCCCAGCACGACACGCTGACCGGGCTCCTCAACCGCACCGGGCTCGACGAAACCGTGGTGTCGCGCTGGGCCGCGCTGACCAAGGATACGGCGCTGACGGTGCTCTGCATCGACCTCGACGGCTTCAAGACGATCAACGACACGCTCGGCCACGCGGCGGGCGACGCGGTGCTGCGGCAGTTCGCGGACCGGCTGCGCGGCGCGCTGCGTGCCGAGGACCATGCGGCGCGGATCGGCGGCGACGAGTTCGTGGTGGTCGCCGGCATCGCCGAGGAGGCGCTGGCGGCGCTGCTCGCGACGCTCGTCGAGGCGCTCTCGGCCCCCTACGCGATCAGCGACCAGGTGAGCGTCGAGGTCGGCGTCAGCATCGGCGC
>JBDHTH010000227.1:0-5446 GCA_039808545.1 Phreatobacteraceae bacterium
CGTAGTCGCGCGCCGTCTCGCGGTGATAGACGGCGCGCGCGACATAGGCGACGAGCGGCGCGAAGGAGATGCCGAGCGCGACGATCAGCGGCCCCGTGCCGCTGCCGAGCCCGACGATCAACAGCAGGGCGAGCAGCGTGCCCGGCAGGGCGCGGATCAGGTCGATGCCGGCATAGAGCACGGCTTCGCTCCATCGCCCGAGCGAGAGGGCGAGAAGCCCGAGGCCGGCGCCGATCGCGAAGGCGACCGCGGTGCCGGCCATCGAGATGCCGAAGGTGAAGCGCGCGCCGAAGAGCAGCCTTGCCCAGATGTCGCGGCCGAGATGATCGGTGCCGAGCGGATACTCGGCGCTCGGCCCCTGATTGACGGCCAGCAGATCCTGGTCGAGCGGCGAGTTGGCGGTCAGCCACGGCGCCGCCATCCCCGCCGCCGCAACGATCACGACAGCCGCGACCGCAAGGGTCAGCCCCAGCGGCCACCGCGGCCACCGTCTGCGTCCGGCCGCGCTCATGGCGATCGCCGAGGCGGCGGTCGGAGCAGGCGTCGAAGCCGACATGGCGCCGCCCCTCGCATGCCGCTCAGGCTTCGACCGTGGTCTGGGCGACGCCGCCGCTCGCCCAGTGGCAGGCCCAGGTGAAGCCCGGCTCGTAACCCTTCACGCCCTTCTTCACGGCGACGAGGCTCGGCGCATGGCCGAGGACGTAGAAATAGCCCTTCTCGTCGGCGTGCTTGGAGGCGGCGAGATACTTCGCCTTGCGCTTCTCCAGATCCGGCTCCTCGACGCCGGCGTCGATCAGCTTGTCGAGCGCAGGATCCTGGATGCCGCCCCACAGGGTCGGATTGGGGCCGTCGCTCATCAGGCGAACATAGCGCAGGAAGATGTCGGAGCGCGGGCCGGACGACATGGCGTTCATGTCCCAATCGTATTGGCCAAGACGCTTCTGCGCGCCGACATCGTCGAGCGCGACATGGTTCACCTTGAAGCCGAGCTTCCTCACCATCTGCACGACGACCTGCGCATAGGCGTCCTGCCAGGAGACGAATTCGATCGTGTGGTCGGCTGGCTTCACGCCGGCCTCGTCGAGCAGCTTCTTCGCCTTGGCGAGATCGGCCTTCCGGAAGGGATCGGCGTCATGCCAGGCCTTGTCGAAATAGACGTTGCCGGGCGCGACGATCTGGTTGGTGACGATGGCATTCTCGCCGCCCACGAATTTCATGAATGCGGTCTTGTCGACGGCGAGCGCCAGTGCCTGGCGCACGCGGATATCGTCGAAGGGCTTGCGCGGCTTGCGGTTGTTGAAGGCGATCGAATACCAGGTCGTGTCCTTCAACCCGTATATGTCGGCCGCACCCGCCTTCTTCAGCGTGTCGGCCGGCTCGCGTTCGACCCAGATCACGTGCAGGTCGCCGGCGCGGAGCGCGAGGCTCTTGTCGACGCCGTCGCGCAGGTCGAATTCGACGCGCTCGACCTTAGGCAGGCCGCTTTTCCAGTATTTGTCGAAGGCGGGCGCAACGAGCTTCACCTTCGGCTGCCAGGTGCCGAAGGTGAAGGGGCCCGTGCCGATCGGCGTCTTGATCGTCTCGTCCCAGCCTTCCGACTTGGGCGAGAGGATCCACAGCTCGGAGAGCAGGTTGAGGAAGGGCGCGTAGGGTTCGTTCAGCGTGACGACCAGCGTGGCGTCGTCGGGCGTCTCGAGCTTGCCGACCAGCTTCATGGCGGAGACGAGCCAGCCGCCCTTCACCTTCGTCTTCACACGCTCGAAATTCGCCGCGACATCGGCCGCCTTGAGCGGATCGCCATTGTGGAAGGTCACGCTCGGGCGGATCTTGAAGGTGTAGGTCTTGCCGTCCTCTGAGACCGTGAAGCTCTCGGCGAGGAACGGCTCCACGGCACCGTTGCCGGCGATCGAGGTCAGCGTCTCGACATAGGCCTGCTGCACCGCGATCGAGCCGGTATGGCGGTGCGGATCGGAGGTGTCGAGGCCTAGGGTTGCGTATTTCAGCACGCCCTTGCGCACCGCCTGCGCGGAAGCGCCGGCAGGCATCGCGAGCCCTGCCGCAACGGCCGCCGACCCGGCGAGCAGCGTGCGGCGGCTGATGGCGAGAGACGAAATGGGAGCGGTCATACGATCCTCCATCGGAAATCAGGTCCGATTCTGCAGCGGGCGCCCGTCGAGCCCCTCCGCCGGATGGCCGAGGAAGGCGAGGATGGTCGGCGCGACATCGATCGCCGACGTCTCGCCGGCCAGTTCGTGGCCGGCCGTGAAGCCCGGCCCGTCGGCGATCAGGAACGGCATCTGCTCGTAGCGGCCGAGGCCGCCATGCTGGCCGCAGCCGAGCCGGTCCGCCTTGCCGTCGGCAGGCTTGACGGCATAGCTCGTGCCCGGCACGCCAAACGCGTTGACGGCCTCGTCGTCGGCCGCCATCGCGACCGCAAAGGCAAGCCCGCCCCCCTCCGCCACGCCGAAGGCGGCGAAGGATTCCGGGCCCATCACGCGGCCCGCCCAGGGCTGTTCGGCAAGGAAGCGGCCGAGGGCGGCGATACGGTCCTCGGCGCGGCGGTCGACATAGATCAAGGCGGCGGTTCCGTTCGGCGCGACGACGACATCCGTGGATTCGGGCGACGCCTTCAGGCCGGCGCCAACGAGCTCGGCCGCGATATCGACGACCTGTGTAACGGTTTGATGACCGTGGTCGGAGCCGACCAGCAGCAGCACCTCCTCGCCGGCGCTTCGCGCCGCGTCGACGGCCGCCACGACGAGGCCGGCATGCGCGTCGGCGGTGCGCAGCGCCGCCAGATGCGCCGGCGAGCCAAGCGGCACCTCGTGCTGCGTCGTGTCGGGATGGCCGAGCCAGGCGAGGGCCAGCGCGGGCCTGCGCGCCCGCACCACCTCGGCGATGAAGCGGTCGAGCGCCGCCCGGTCGCCGCCGATATCGGGCCCGACCTTGAGCGCGTCGTTACCATCGACTGGCACGCGGCCCGGACCGTAGGAGCCGGCGCGGTGGTAGACATGGCCATGGCCGAGCGGGTCATGCATGTAGGCGGCACCCGGCGAGACGTTGTTGAATACGATGACGCCGCCGTCCTGCGCGAGCCGCTCGGCGAGCGTCGGGCGCTTGAGGATCGAGCCGGTGAGACGCTGCTTGTGGCCGAGGAACTCAGGCTTGCCGACGTCGAAGAGCCGCAATTCGCCCTCATCGGCCATCGCCACCGTATTGCCCGCGAGGCCGTGACCGGACGGACGGCAGCCGGTTGCGAGCGAGGAAGAGACGACGCGCGTCACCGACGGGAAGACCGAACGGTGGCTGCCGCACCATGTCGCGCGCGTCCTGAGGGCCGCGAGATTGGGCGTGTTCGCCTCGGTGACGAAGTCGCGGCGCAACCCGTCGAGAATGAGCGCGACGACGCGGCGCCCGCCGCGATGGGGCTCCTCCGCCATCACGCGGCCTCGCACGTGCCGTTCAGCACAAAGTCGAAGATGTCGTAGTTGTAGAGCTGCCGGCTGCGCGCCGTGCGGCGATATTCGGCATTGAGCGGGTGCGAGACCGCGAAGGGCACGTCGCGTTCGGCGTTGCTGCCATGCGAGCGCAAGCGCGTGCCGGCGAGCTCGCCGAGCTTGTGCTCGCCATTCTTGGTTCCGAGCGCCACGCCCTTGCTGGCGATGACCGTCACATCCCCCTCCCGCTCCATCGGCAGGTCGTAGAGCCGGCATGCCTCCTCGCGCATCAGCGACTGCTGAATGCCCGGCAGTCCGGCGATGAAGTCGCGGACCTCGGCATGGTCGACATCGCCTATGGCATGGACGCGGACGAAGCCGCCGAGCGCGCCGTGATGGCGCACGAAGGGATCGGTGATCGGGCAGATCACCTTCAGCCGGCCGGGGTCGAAGCGGGCGTCGAGCACATCGCCGAGATAGAGGATGTTCGGCGTGCCATCGGCCAGCGAGAGATCCGTCATGCCATGGTCCGCGACGACGCCGACCACCGCGCCGAGCGCGAGAAGCGCGCCGATGCGCGCATCGACCGCCTTCATGAACGCATCCGATTCCGGCGCGCCCGGCGCATAGGCGTGCTGCACGAAGTCCGAGAGGGAGAGATAGAGCAGTTCGGCGCGCTTCGCCTTCAGGAGGCGCACGCCGGCGTCGAGCACGAAGAGCGACAGCTCCGGCGAGTATTGGTCGGGGACCGGCGCATCGCCCTGCGCTTCGGCGCCGGTGATGCCATGCTCCGCCAGCGTGCAGGTGGCGGCCTTCTCGGCCGAGAAGGCGATGCCGGCGGCGCCGTCGCCGGCAAGGCCCAGGGCCAGCGCCTTGCGCAGCTTGTCCTTGGCGGTGACGGCCGCGACCTTGACGCCGGCCTGCGACAGGCTGGCCAGCACGGTCGGCGCGCTGAGCGGGCCGGCATCCGTCATCATGATCTCGGTCTTGGTCGCGCGGTCGTACCAGTAGTTGCCCGAGACGCCGTGCACGGCCGGCGGCGCGCCGCAGACGATCGAGACGTTGTTGGGATTGGTGAAGCTCGGCATCGCCGAATGCGCATTGGCGTAGAAACCGTCTCGCACCATCGCGGCGAGATTGGGCGAAACGCCCCGGATCATCGCATCCGCGACATAGGCCGGATCGCATCCATCATAGCATATCACAACGGCAGGTTGCTGTGGCTTGCGATAATTACGGCCGTTAACTTCAATCGACATTGTGCACTGCACCATTGTTCTTCAAACGACTTCAGGATCTTGGGGAGAGTTCTTCACTTTACGCCGGAGGGAAAGCGAATTATCGTCGCCGCATTGTGAGGAAAATTCAAATTTGAACCGGCTTCCGCCCTTGCGCTCGCTGATCGCCCTGGAGGCGGTCATCCGTACCGGCAACATCGTCGCGGCGGCCGATGAACTTGGTGTGACGGCCGGAGCGGTCAGCAAGCAGCTTTCCCAGCTCCAGCAGCAGATCGACGCGCCGCTGTTCGAGGCCGGGCATCGGCTGCGGCCGACGCCGCTCGCCACCGAGCTCGCGCTCGGCGTCGGCGCCGGGCTGCTGCGGATCCACGACGCGTGGTCGGCCGCCGGCAAGGCCGCCGAGACGCGTGTGCTCACGCTCGCCGCCAATGCGACCCTGGCGATCCACTGGATCCTGCCGCGCCTCGTCGATGCCGAGGCCGCGATGGGCGGCCGCCCGGTGCGCGTCAGCCAGCTGCACACCACCGATACATGGCGCCATCTGCCGTTCGACATCGCGGTCATCCGTCAGGCCGAGGAGACGGATGGCTGGGAGCGCCACACGGTCGGCGTCGAGCGCCTGACGCTGCTCGCCGCGCCGGGCCGGGCGCGCCGGCTGCGCCGCGCGGGCCTCGAAGCGGTCGCGGACGAGCTCTTCCTGGTCTCCAAGACACGCGCCGGCGAGCTCGACGCCTGGCTCGCTGCGGCGGGGCTCGACGGCCGGCCTGAGCA
>JBDHTH010000228.1:0-5416 GCA_039808545.1 Phreatobacteraceae bacterium
TCTGCTTCGCGGTATCGATCAGCCCCTGCATCGTGGTGATGCCGGTGGCGGTCGGCGTGGTGACCAGGAAGTCGCCCGCCCCGACGAGGCCGAGATGGGTGAATTCCTCGACCGGCTTCGTCTGGAAGCTCGGATAGACGTTGGGATTGAGCACGATCTGCGAGCCGCTGGCGAACAGCAGGGTATCGCCGGTCGGCGCCGCATTGGCCGCATAGGTGGTCGCGACGTTGCCGTTGGCGCCCGGCCGGTTCTCGACGATAACCTGTCGGTTCAGCGCCTTGGAGAACTCGGCCGCGAAAAGGCGGCCCATCAGGTCGGTCAGGCCACCCGGCGGATAGCCGACGACCAGGACGACGGGCTTGCCCGACTGGGCGAGCGCGGGCGCCGGAAGCATCGCGGCGCCGACGGCCGCAGCCGTGCCGACGCGAATGAAGTTACGGCGTGAGATTTCCATGACTTTACCCCTCTTTTGTCGTCCGCATCGGAAGCGGAGTTAGAATTTATGGTCAGTCGATCTACTCCTGCATCGGCATATGCAAAGTATTTATAGAATATATATAACTATAGTTATAATATTACATTAGTATTCTGTCGCACTTATCCTGACCGCCGCGTGATGGCCGTCTTTCCCGATTTAGGCAGGTTGGAGGTTTTCGCGCGCTGCCCGCGCGTCTAACCTGGTCTTTCGCCGTCGATCTCGAATACGCCTTCGATCTCGACCGAGACGTTGCGGGGCAGCGAGCCGCAGCCGACCGCGATCCGCGCATGCCGGCCGCTCTCGCCAAAGGCCGCGACGATGAGGTCAGAGGCGGCGTTGATGATGTCAGGGTGCTCGCCGAATTCCGGCACCGCATTGACGTAGCCGCCGACGCGGATGCAGCCGCTGACGCGGTCGAGGTCGCCGCCGAGGAAGGCCGAGAGCTGGGCCAGCATGTTGAGCGTGCAGAGCCGCGCGGCGGCCTTCGCCTCCTCGACCGAAACCTCGACGCCGACCCGGCCGACATAGCGGTTGAGGCCGTCGAGGCGCGGCACCTGGCCGGAGACGAAGGCGAGGTTGCCGGAGCGGCGCACCGGCACGTAGCTCGCCGTGGGCGCGCTCGCCTTCGGCAGCACGACGCCGATATCGGCCAGCCGGCGCCCGACCGCGTTCTCGGCCTTCGCGCCCCTCTTCGGCTCGATGTTCAGGATGTCGGTCATGCTCAGCTCATCCGAAATGCGTCTGGAAGGCGGTCTCGATCCGGCCGTCGCGGCCGAGCCCGTAGATGACCGCGTGCTTGTCGATGCAGGTGCAGGGGTGAGAGATGCCGAACTCCACGACATCGCCGACCTTGAGCTCGATCGCCGCGTCATAGCTGACGAAGCAGTGCTGATCGTTCAGCTTGGCGATCGAGGCATGCCCCGCGAGGTCGGCCGCCACCTTGCCCTCCCGCCACAGGCGGAGCGGCACCGGCGGGCCCTGGTCGTGCGAGGTGTCGCGCAGGCCGAGCCCGCAGATGGCGCGTCCCGCGACGTTGCGCGACAGCACCTCGGCCCAAAGGCGCAGCGCCGGGCGGAACGGGTTGCCGCCGCCGGTCGCGGCCGAGACGAGGCCGCGCGCGGCGAGCGCCTCGAGACGGCGGGCGATGCCGCCATGGTCGCTGTAGTAGCAGGCGCCGCTGCGCAGCATGAGCTGGGCGCGGCCGTCAGTTTGCAGGATCGGCGCCGCCAGCGCGATCACCCGGTCGAAGAGGCTCGATCCGCCCGCCGTGAGGATCAGCGGATCAATCGGATTTTGCCGGCGAACGATGCGCAGCGCCTCGCCGATCCGCTCGAAGAGATCCGCGAGATTGGCGACGGTCTCGGCCTCGCTCTCCCGCATCGCCGTGCCTTCATAGGCGGCGACGCCCGAGAAGCGCAGCCGCCCATCCGTTTCGGCAAGGGCATCGACCACGGCCTCGGCCTGCGCGGCATCGGCGACGCCGCCGCGCCCGCATCCGACCTCGAGCAGCAGGCCGAGCGCCGGCAGGTCGGGGCGCGCCCGCCAGAGGGATGCGATCTCCGCCACCACGGCCGGATCGTCCACGAAGAGATGTGTCTCGCATTCCGGATAACGCGCGAGGAACTGCGCCAAACGGCTGATCGCGGCGCGGCCGCCGATCTGGTTGGCGATGATCAGGCGGGAGATCCCGCCGGCCCGCATGACGGCGGCCTGCCGCAGATCCGCGACCGACGCGCCCCAGGCGCCGCTCTCGACCATCATGCGGGCGAGATCCGGCGCCATTGGCGTCTTCGCATGTGGCGCGACGGCCGCGCCGAAATGCGTCGCGATGGCGCGCATCGCGGCCCAATTCTCCGAGAAGACTGGCAGGTCGAGCGTGAGGAGCGGCAGCGCCATGGCGCCGTCGACCGGATGCCAGTTCCGCGCCCTCAGGCTCGCGGCCGGAACCGCGCCGAACCCTGGCGGCACGCCGCGCATCCCCTCGCGCAGCACGAAGGCACCCGGAGCGGCCGTGTCGAGGGAGGCAGCCATGGGCGGCTCACTCCCCGACATAGCCGTTGCCGCGATCGCGGGCGACGCGCTCGGCCGGCCGCGCCTCGGGCGCGCCGTAGCCGCCGCCGCCCGGCAGCTCGATCACCAGCCGCCGCCCTTCGGGGACGAATTGCCGGCCCTTGGCGTTCAGCACCGTGCCGTCGTCGATATAGGCCTTGCCGGCCTTGCCGTCGGCGCCGCCCTCGCGGCCGCGCGGCGCATGGGCGATGCGGTCGAACATCGCATTGAAGTGGAATTCGTGCCCCTCGGTCGCGCCGATCTCGACCACCTGCCCGAGGCCGCCCCGGAAGGTGCCGGCGCCGCCCGAGCCTTCGCGCAGCTCCTTGCGCCAGACAATGATCGGGCCGACATGCTCGGTCGCCTCGCACGACATGGAATGCACGCCGCTCGGAAACGCCGTGGCGTTGAGCCCGTCCAGCGTCGGGCGCGCGCCGCTGCCGCCGCTGTTGAACATCAGGATCTCGGCGCGATGCAGCCGCTCGCCATCGGCCTGACGGCCACCGCTCGGGCGGGCGCTCAGATGGATGTTCCACAGCGCGCCCGACCCCTCGGCCGGAACGCGGCCGGGCAGCATCTTGTGGATCGCGCCGAGCACCGCGTCGGGAATGAAATGACCGAGGACGTGCCGCACCGCGACAGGCGCGGGATGCTGGGCGTTGAGGATGCAGTCGGTCGGCGCCGTGATCCGGAACGGCCTGAGCGAGGCGGCATTGTTCGGCACCTCCGGCACGAGCGCGCATTTCAGCCCGTAGGCCGCATAGGCGGTCGTGTAGATCATGGGCACGTTGATGCCCTTCGGGCTCGGCGGCGAGGTGCCGACAAAATCCGCTACGATGCGCTCGCCGTTGACGTCGAGCGTGACCGCGATGTCGATCGGATCGCCGTAGCCGTCGACGCGCATCGTGTTGGCGTAGACGCCCGGCGGCAGCGTCGCGAGGGTCTTCAGCGTCGCGTCGTAGGAGTGCTCGAAGATGAAGGCCGCGAGCGCCTCGATGTCGTCGAGCGCGAACTCCTCGAGCATGTCGATGAGCCGCCGGTGCCCGACCTCGTTGCAGGCGGCGAGCGAATAGATGTCGCCGACCACCTGATCGCTTTCGCGTACATTGTGCCGGAGCATCTGGACCAGAGTCGCGTTGACCGTGCCGCGGTCGGCGAACTTCATGATCGGGATGAAGATGCCTTCCTCGTAGACCTCGTTGGCGTCCGGCCCGAAGCCGCGCCCGCCGATATCGACCACATGTGCCGTGCAGGCGAAGTAGCCGACGAGCCCTCCCTTGTGGAAGGACGGGCTGACCACCGTGATGTCGTGCAGATGGCCGGTGCCCTTCCACGGATCGTTGGTGATGTAGACGTCGCCCTCGAAGATGTTCTCGGAGCCGATGTCGCGGATGAAATGGCCGACCGCCTCCGCCATGGCGTTGACATGGCCGGGCGTGCCGGTCACGGCCTGCGCCACCATCTCGCCCGCGCGGTTGAAGATACCGGCCGAGAGGTCGCCGGCCTCGCGCACGCTGGTGCTGAATGCCGTCCTGACCAGCGTCACGGCCTGCTCCTCGACGACCGAGATCAAGCGATTCCACATGATCTGGTTGCGCATGGAGGTGAGTGCGTCCATCGCCATTGCCCGCTCCCGCTCAGACGGCCCCGGCCCGGACGAGGATGCAGCCGTCCGGCTGCATCACCGCCTCATGGCCGGCGAGGATGATGGTGGTCGTTTCCGCTTCCGCGATCGCCGCGGGGCCCGCGACGCGCGCGCCGGGAGCCATCGCGGCACGATCGACGATGGCGGCATCAAGATAGCCGCCGCTGCGGGCGTCGAAGATCTTGCGGCGCTCGCGCACCGGCGCCTCGCTCTGCGCCCCGACGCGCGTAACGCCGGTCGCCGGCGGCAGCGCCGCGCTGGCGCGCAGCGACCAGCTTATGATCTCGGCGTCGAGCCCCTCGACGGAGCGGCCGAACTGCTCCGCATAGGCGCTCGCGAAGGCGTCGCGCAGCGCCGCGCCGTCGGCCTGCGCATAGTCGCGGATCTCGACCGCGACCGGGATCTCCCAGCCCTGGCCGACATAGCGGACATAGGCGGTGCATTCCATCGACAGCTTCGCGTCGGGCTCGGCCTCGCGGACGAAGCGGCCCGCCTCCTCGACCAGCTCGCGGATGACGCCGTTGACGATCTCCGCGTCGAAGCGGCCGAAGCGCACATAGGCGCTGCGCACCGCCTCGAAGGCGACCGGCGCCCTGAGGAAGCCGATCGCCGAGCCGACGCCGGCGCCGGGCGGGATCAGCAGCTCCTTCACGCCGAGCTTCTCGCAGAGGCGCGCGGCGTGCAGGGGCGCTGCGCCGCCGAAGGCGATCATGGTGTAGTCCGCGATGTCCCGGCCGCTCTCCACCGCATGCATGCGCGCGGCGTTCGACATGTTCTCGTCGACGATCTCGGCGACGCCCACGGCCGAAGCCTCGGGATCGAGGCCGAGCGTATCGCCGACCTCGGAGACGAGCGCGCTCCGCGAGGCATCGGGCGAAAGGCGGATCGCGCCGCCCGCAAAATCCTCAGGGTCGAGCTTGCCGAGCACGAGGTCGGCATCGGTCACGGTCGGCTTGGTGCCGCCGCGCCCGTAGCAGGCTGGGCCCGGCTCGGAAGCCGCGCTGTGCGGGCCGACGCGGATCTGGCGCATGCTGTCGACCGAGGCGATCGAGCCGCCGCCGGCGCCGATCTCGATCATCTCGATCACGGGAATCGAGATCGGCATGCCGCTGCCCTTCTTGAAGCGGTAGGTGCGCGCCACCTCGAAGGTCTTGGCGGTCTTCGGCGTATGCCCGTCGATCAGGCAGATCTTCGCAGTGGTGCCGCCCATGTCGTAGGAGACCACGCGGCCGAGCTCGTGGCGC
>JBDHTH010000229.1:0-5388 GCA_039808545.1 Phreatobacteraceae bacterium
CTAGATCACGCTGCGTTTTTATCGAACCGATCAAAACGCAGGACAGTGATCGATTCCCAAGAGATAGACACTGCTTTGACCCTTCACACGACCCGCGTGAAGGGAGCAGGCTCTAGCCCCGCTTCGCCGCGATCCGGCGGGCGATCAGGCAGACGAGCTCGAACAGCACCGTCGCGCCGGCCAGCGCCGTGATGCCGCCGACATCGAAGGGCGGCGACACCTCCACCACGTCGGCGCCGACGATGTCGAGCCCGTCGAGCGCCCGCAGCATGGCGAGCGCCTCGCGAGTCGTGAAGCCGCCGACCTCCGGCGTGCCGGTGCCGGGCGCCATGGAGGGGTCGATGCAGTCGATGTCGAAGCTCACATAGGTCGGGGCCTCGCCGACGATGGCGCGCGCCTCGGCCATCACATCCGCGAGGCCGCGCGCGACGCACTCCTCCATGTAGATGACGCGGATGCCCTGCGCCCGCGCCCAGTCGTGCTCGCCGGGCTCGTAGATCGAGCCGCGGATGCCGATCTGCACGACGCGTTTCGGATCGAGCAGCCCCTCCTCCACCGCCCGCCGGAACGGCGTGCCGTGGGTGTATGGATTATCGCCGAAATAGCGGTCGTTAGTGTCCGAATGGGCATCGAAATGCACCATTCCAACCGGCCTTCCGCGAGTCACCGCGCGCAGCGCCGGCAGGCTGGTCAGATGGTCGCCCCCGACGCCGACCGGCACGGCGCCGGCCGCAACCACCGAGGCGACGCCTGCCTCGATGCGCGCCAGCGCGTCGTGAAGATCGATCGGATTGACCGGCAGGTCGCCGATATCGGCGACATTGGCAATCTCGAAAGGCAGCGTGCCGAAGACGTGATGGGCGCGCCGCATCAGGCTCGACTGGCTGCGCACCTCGCGCGGCCCGTGGCGGGCGCCGGCCCGGTTTGTCGTGCCGCCGTCCCAGGGCATGCCGAACAGCGCGATGTCGAGCCCCTCGGCGGAGGAGACGAGCGGCAGCCGCATGAAGGTCGCGACCCCGGCGAAGCGCGGCACGAGGGCCGCATCGACCGGCTGATGCGTCATGGCACGGCCCTCACGCCATCGCGGCGCCGCCATTGGCGCCGAGGCATTGTCCGGTGAAGAAGGTGGCGCCCTCGCCAGCGAGGAATAGCACCGCGCCGGCGATCTCCTCGGGCCGGCCGATCCGGCCGAGCGGGTTGTTGGTCTCGAGCGCCTTCTGCTCGGCCGTCATCGCATCGTAGCCGAGCAGCGGTGTGTCGACCGGCCCGGGCGCGACCGCATTCACCAGGATGTCGGGTGCGAGCTCGCGCGCCCAAGAGCGCGTCAGGCCGAGCATCGCGGCCTTGCTCGCCGCATAGACGGAAGCGTTCTGCCGGCCGAGATAGGCGAGCTCGGAGGCGATGTTGACGATGCGCCCGCCGCGCGGCAAATGCGGCAGCGCCTCGCGCGTCACCAAGATTGCGCCGCGCACGTTCACGGCGAAGTGCTGGTCGATCAGCGCCGCGCTCGTCTCGGCGAGCGGCGCCTCGCGCAGGATGCCGGCATTGTTGACGAGCACGTCGATGCCCCCCATGCGCCGCGCCGCCTCGGCGACCGAGGACACGATGGCGGCCTCCTCGGCGAGGTCGCAGGCAAGGATCGGGAAGGGATCCTCCGCAGCCGCGAGATCGAGCCCGGTCACCGTGGCGCCGGCCCGCAGGAACGCCTCGGCGATCGACCGCCCGATGCCGCTCGCCGCACCGGTGACGAGAACGCGCCTGCCCGCAAGATACATCCGCTTCAATCTCCTCGCATGCGCCGTCGGCAGGCCCTCGGCCCGCGCCCGGCAGGTCGTGACAATGAAGCAGGCCGGCGCTCGGCGCCACAGCCATGAAGCGAACCGGGTTGCAAGAAAGCCACGGCCTTCCCCACGGCTGGAACGCTCGGTAGCAGGACGAAAAGTTCCGCTGTTATCGGCGAGTCAGCCGTCCGCCTGCATCGCGACGGACGCCATAGTCGCGTTCAGCCCCTTCCGGCGTGACGAGGCCCAGCCGCAAATCATGCTCGACGCTATCGAGGGAGCGCTCGCGCGGGTCGCCGAAGCCGGCGCCGCCCGGCATGTCGAGGATCACCCGGTCGCCCTCCGGCACCACCTGCCGGCCTTTTGCGCGAAGCTTCGCACCCGAGGCGAGGTGCAGCGCGCCGGCTGCGCCATCGGTGCCGCCGTCTCGGCCTTTCGGCGGATTGTCGATGCGGTCGAAAGTGGCGAACAGCGCGAAGGCCTGCGGCTCGCGGCTGCCGACCACCATGGTCTGGCCGAGGCCGCCGCGACTCCTCCCCGCGCCGCCGGAATCGGCGCGCAGCTCCTTCTTCCATATGACGAGCGGCGTGATTGCACTACAAGTATGGATTGTCTGGCGGAGCGGCTCCGCGCCACGCGCACCACCTCATTAAATCGGCTCGACAGCCGATGTTACCCGGGCTGCCAGAACGGCGCGTGAACTCCCTTACTCTTGCCGTCCGGTCTTCCTGAGCGCCTTGAGCCTGCTGAGCAGGGGGCGGGCGCCGAGCAGGATATGCTGTTCCAGATGCGCCTTGGCGCGCTCGATGTCGCCTTGCCGGCACAGATCGAGCAGCAGCTTGTGCTCGCGATGCATCCGGTCAGACCCACCCGTCAGCCGGATCGGCAGCGGGAAGTGGCGATAGGCGTTTAGGTAGAGCTTGCGGAGCAGCTCCAGCGTTCGCGGCCGGTGCGCGGGCGCGTAGAGGGCGGCGTGAAAGCTCCAGTTGAGGCTCGACCAGTGTTGGTTCTCGGTCAGGTCGGCCATCTGGGCGAGCAACTCCTCCGCTTTCGCATAGTCGGCCTCGGTCAGGAGCGGCATGGACTGCTCGAGCAGCCATGTCTCGAGGCGGGCGCGGATGTCGTAGATTTCCTCGAGATCGTCGATCGACAGCCCCGAAACGACGGCGCTCTTGTGCGAGACGAGGGTGACGAGACCCTCGGCCTCGAGCTGCCGCAGCGCCTCCCGGATCGGAACGCGGCTGACGCCGAGCTGCGCCGCCAGCTTCTCCTGCCGCAACTGCGTCCCTTCGTCCAGCGCGCCGGACAGGATCTGCTCGCGCAGGACCTCGACGACCTTGGCGGTCGTCGTCCCGCGCCTTAGGGGCGATCGGTCCGCCGGTGCAGCGATGGGGCGCATGGTTCCTGGATTCAAGACGTAACCTGAGCCTCCTTCATGCCGTGATCGGTCCGCGTTTTCAACGTGGAAGCGCTCAACTCGCACATATTGCATCCAATTCGCAGAGCAGCATACGCAATCGAATCCAAGAGCTCTTTCCGATCATTGATCCTCATGTAGAAATGTCGTAGAAAAGTTGGATCCAATTTTGAGGCGAGCATCGACCCGATGCCCATAGCGATCAGCAACAACGAGGGGGCCTGCGGCATGCCGGAAACGGCGCGCCTGCTCGCGGCCGGCCGCTCTGCGCTCGACGCCGTGGAGGCGGGTGTCCGCCTGGTTGAGGCCGATGAAAGCGTCCGCACGGTAGGACGCGGCGGCTGGCCGAACCTGCTCGGCGAGGTCGAGCTCGACGCCTCGGTCATGGACGGCACGACCTTGCGGACTGGCGCGGTCGGCGCGCTTTCGGGCTATCTGCATCCGGTCAGCGTCGCGCGTCAGGTGATGGAGCGACTGCCGCATGAGCTGCTGGTCGGCGCCGGCGCCCGGCGTTTCGCGGCCGAGATCGGCGCCGACGCCGGCGACCTGCTGATGCCGCATGCCGAAACGGCGTGGCGGCGCTGGTTCGACGAGGAGGTTTCCGCCGAAGCGCGCGCGCATTGGCCGCAGGTGCCGATGGCCGATCTGTGCAAACAGGCGATCGACCCGGAGATCGGGCGCGACACCACGGTCTTTCTCGCGCGCGACGCCGAAGGGCATATCGCGTCGGGAACGAGCACTTCGGGCTGGGGCTGGAAATATCCGGGACGGCTCGGCGACAGCCCGGTCATCGGCGCCGGCTCCTATGCGGACAGCCGCTACGGCGCCTGCGCCTGCACGGGGGTGGGCGAGATGACCATCCGGGCCGGAACCGCGCGGGCCGTCGTGCTCTACATGAAGATGGGCATGGGCGTCGCGGAGGCCGTGGACGAGGCGGTGAACGACATGCGCGCGCTCCAAGGCGGCCTGATCGGCCGCGTGACGATCCATGCCATCGACGCGGCCGGCGGCCACAGGGTCGTCGCCGTGAACGGCCTTCCCGGCAATCACTACTGGCTGTGGGCCGACGATATGCAGGCGCCGGAAAAGCGCCCGGCCGAGATCGTCGAGATCGCGGCCGGCGCCGCCGCGAAGCCGACCGCACACCGCCGCTACGAGGAAATGGGGCTGTGATGTCCCGCGCTCAGGAGCTGTCATGATGACGCGTTCGGCCGCCGCGATGGAAGAAACCGAAGCAACGCCGGGGCTGTTCGGCGACCCGGACGGGATCGAACGGCAGACGCTGGCGAGCGTGCCTGCGCTTTTCCCGATCAAGACCCGGCGCTGCTATCTCAACAACGCCTCGATCGGCCCGTTGAGCCTGCCGGTCGTCGCGGCGGTCGAGCGTTTTCTGGCCAATGTCCGCGACAACGGCCGCAACGATTATCCACGCTGGTGCGAGCATGCCGATACCGTGGTCAAGGACCGCATCGCGCGGCTGATCGGCGCCCGCCGCTCCGAGATCGCCTATATCAAGAACACGACCGAGGGGCTGATCACGGTCGCGAACGGCCTCGACTGGAAGGCGGGCGACAACCTCATCATCGCCGATATCGAATACCCCTCGAACGTCTATTGCTGGATGAAGCTCGCGCGCCTCGGCGTCGAGATCCGCTGGGTGAAGAACCGCGACGGCCGCATCCTCGTCGACGACCTGCGCGCGCTCATGGACAGCCGGACGCGCCTCGTGTCGCTCAGCGCCGTGCAGTTCTCGAACGGCTTCCGCCAGGACCTCGAGGCAACCTCGGCCCTGTGCGACGAGAAGGGGGTCCTGCTCAATCTCGACGCCATCCAATGGGTCGGGGCGCTGGCGATGGATGTCGAGAGGCTCGGCGTCCATTTCATGTCGGTCGGCGGCCACAAATGGATGCTGGCGCCAGTCGGGACCGGCTTCTTCTACTGCCGGCGCGATGCGCTCGAGCGGCTCGATCCGCCGAATGTCGGCTATCACAGCGTCGGCAAGAGCGAAGACCATATGGATTACGAGCTCACCTATCGGCCCGACGCCGGCCGCTTCGAGGAGGCGCTCGTCAACTTTCCGGGCATCTGGGGCCTGGACGCGGCCGTCCATATGCAGCTCGCCCTCACCCCGGCGGCGATCGAGCGGCACATCCTGGAGATCACCGGCTATGCGGCGGAGGCCCTGCGCCG
>JBDHTH010000230.1:0-5363 GCA_039808545.1 Phreatobacteraceae bacterium
CGGAATTGGTAGACGCAGCGGACTCAAAATCCGCCGTCCTTACGGATATGTCGGTTCGAGTCCGACCGCCCGCACCATCCTTTCGGAAGGCCTCGCCCCTAACGGGGCGCCCCATGCGCCGGTCGGCCGCGCGAACCGCGCCTAGCGCCGGATGAACGGGTTCGGGATGTCGGTGGCGGTGGAGATCCACACGCTCTTCACCTCCATGTATTCGCGGATGCCCGCGATGCCGCCCTCGCGGCCGACGCCGCTCATCTTGAAGCCGCCGAAGGGCGAGGTGGTGCTGGTCGAGCGGTAGTTGTTGACCCAGATCGTGCCGGCCCGCACCCGGTCCGTCATCACCAGGGCGCGGCGCATCGACTGCGTCCAGATGCCGGCCGCCAGGCCGAACTGGGTGTCGTTGGCGATGCGCACCGCATCGTCCTCGTCCTTGAACTTGATGACCGAGAGGACCGGGCCGAACACCTCCTCCTGCGCGATGCGCATGTGGTTCTTCACATCCGCGAAGATGGTCGGCTTGTAGAAGAGGCCCTTCGGATAGCCCTCGACCGTGGCGCGCTCGCCGCCCGCCACGAGCCGGGCGCCTTCCGCCTTGGCGATCTCGACATAGGATTCGATCTTCGCCATCTGCGGCGCGGTCGAGATCGGCGCGATCTGGGTGGTCGGCTCGGAGGGGTGGCCGAATTTCACGTCCGCGATGAAGGCCTTCAGCCGCTCGATGAACGCGTCGTGGATCGTCTCCTGCACGAGCAGGCGCGAGCCCGCGACGCAGGTCTGGCCCGAGGCCGCGAAGATGCCCGCGACCGCGCCCTTCACGGCCTGGTCGAGATCGGCGTCGTCGAAGATGATGTTCGGCGACTTGCCGCCGAGCTCCATCGTCACGCGCTTCATGTGGCGCGCCGCCTTCTCGTTGATGATGCGGCCGGCTTCCGGCCCGCCCGTGAAGGCGATGCGCTCGACCTTTGGATGGCTGATCAGGGCATCGCCGACCTCGGCGCCGAGGCCCGTCAGCACGTTGACGACGCCCTTCGGGAAGCCCGCCGCCTCGACCAGCTTCACGAACTCGAGCAGCGAGGCCGAGGTGAACTCGGAGGGTTTCAGCACCACCGTGCAGCCCGCCGCCAGCGCCGGCGCGAGCTTCAGGCTGGTCAGCGGCAGGGGCGAGTTCCACGGCATGATGCAGGCGACGACGCCGACCGGCTCGAGCTTGGTGTAGTTGAAGACGCCCGGCTTGTCGGTCGGGATGACGGTGCCCTCGACCTTATCGGCCATGCCGCCGTAGTAGTAATAGTAGTTGGCCATGTAGCGCATCTGCATGATGAGCTCGGCCATCAGCTTGCCGTTGTCCTTCATCTCGACGGCCGCGAGCCATTCGGCGTTCTCGGCGATCAGGTCGCCGAGCTTGCGCATCAGCGCGCCGCGCCGCGAGGCGCTCATCGCGGGCCATTCGCCGGACGAAAAGGCGCGGTCGGCGGCCGAGACGGCCCGCTCGACATCCTCGGCATTGCCGCGCGGCACCTTGGCCCAGACCTCGCCCGAGACCGGATCGGAGGTATCGAGCCAGGCGCCGGAGGCCGGATCGACGAAGGCGCCGTCGATGTAGAGCTGGTAGCGGTAGAGCTGGTCCGGATCCTGCTTGGTCGGGCGAATGGCGGCGGAGACGGGATTGAGCGACAGCATGGACGGGCTCTCGACGATCGGCCGGCGCGACGGCGGCGCGTTGACGGGGGAAATATGTATCATAGATACTACAAAAATACCATTATGCAAGCATTCCGGCGAGGCGGCGCAAGGCTCCGTCCCGGCGCGCGGGGCACGAGCATGCGGCATCTGGCGCCCGGCCGGAAGCCCGGCGCGACCGGCCGGGCGCGACCCGGCTTGTCGCCATGCGCTGCACGGGGGATAAATTGGCGGCGCCGCGCCGCGCGCCCCGGGCCGACCGATATCTTTTCGGTCCGGCCGGAGCCGGCGGTGCGTTGACCAGTTAGTATTCTTGTTATATCATCGATACAAATAAACGCTTCAGCGCTCAACGACAGGGGACCTTGATGCAGATCCGATCCATCCTGATGGCTGGCATTCTCGCTGTAGCGGCCGTGGCGGCGGCACCGGCCGCCCAGGCCCGCGACCTGATGGTCGTCGGCTTTGGCGGCGGCTTCCAGGACAATGCCCGAAAGCATCTTTTCCAGGCCTACGCCCAGGAAAAGGGCATCAAGGTCGCGGACGACGTCTATAACGGCGAGATGGCGAAGATCTATTCGATGGTCCGCGCCAACGACGTCTCCTACGACGTGATCATGGTCGAGGCGCCCGAGCTGGCGCGCGGCTGCGAGGACGGCATCTTCGAGAAGCTCGACTTCACGGTCATCGACAAGTCGAAGTTCATCCCGGGCGGCACCACGCTCTGCGGCGCCGGCGCGGTCGGCTGGGGCGTGACGCTGTTCTTCGACGAGGCGCGCACGCCGAATGGCCCTAAGACCTACGCCGACCTCTTCGATCTCCAGAAGTTCCCCGGCAAGCGCTCCCTGCGCTCCGGCGCCAAGATGACGCTCGAGATCGCGCTGATGGCGGACGGCGTGCCGCCCTCCGAGGTCTACAAGCTGCTGGCGACGCCGGCCGGGCAGAAGCGCGCCTTCGACAAGCTCGACACCATCAAGCCGCAGGTCGTGTGGTGGAAGTCCGGTACCCAGCCGCTCCAGCTCGTCGGCTCGGGCGAGGTCGCCTATGCGGTCGGCTATGTCGGCCGCACCATCCGCGCCATCGAGGGCGGCGCGAAATATCCCGTGCAGTGGAACACGCTGCTGTTCTCCTTCGACTATTGGGCGGTCGTGAAGAACGCGCCGAACAAGGCCGAGGGCATGAAGCTGATCGCCTTCATGACCGACGAGAAGCCGCTCCTCAACCTCGCGCAGGATTGGGCCGTCTCGCCCGCCAACGCCAAGGTCGCCAACAATCCCGACGTCATCAAGAAGAACCCCGGCATGGTCGCCAACCACGCCGAGGAAGGGCTCTTCATCGACACCGACTTCTGGGTCGAGCATGGCGAGGACCTGGAGGCGAAGTTCAACGCCTGGCTCGCGAAGTAGCGCGCGGCCGGCCGGAGCGCGCCCGATGTCGCGCCGCAATCTGCTGGCGGCGGCGCTGATCGCGCCGCTCGTCCTGCTGGTCGTGCTCGGCTTCCTGGCGCCGCTCCTCACGACCCTCTACCGGGCGGTCGGCGATCCAGAGGTCTCCGAGACGCTGCCGCGGACCGCCGCGATCCTGAAGGCCTGGAACGGCGAGGGCCTGCCGCCCGATCCGATCTTCCGCACCATCGTCGAGGAGCTGAAGGCCGCGCAGGAGGCCCAGACCATCGGCAACGTCATCCGCCGCCTCAATTTCGAGGAGACGGGCCTCAGGACGATGCTGCTCCAGGCCTCGCGCAACACGCCGCGCCTCGCCGAGCCCTCGCGCGAGGTGCTGGTGTCGATCGATCCGCGCTGGGGCGAGAACCGGTTCTGGGCGCTGATGAAGCGGGCGACCGGCCCCTGGACCTCGCTCTACTTCCTGCGCTCCCTCGACCTGAAGATCGACGAGACCGGCGCCATCGCGCGCGCCAACCCGGACGACCGGGTGTTCCTGTCGCTGTTCTGGCGGACCTTCGAGATCAGCCTCGTCGTCACGATCCTCTGCGCGCTGCTCGCCTATCCGGTCGCCTATGCGCTCTCGGTGATGCCGCAGACCTGGGCGAATATCGGCATGGTGCTGGTGCTGATCCCGTTCTGGACCTCGATCCTGGTGCGCACCACCGCCTGGTTCATCATCCTGCAGCGCGAGGGCGCCGTGAACGCGTTCCTCGGCGCGATCGGGCTGATCGACCAGCCGCTGACCATGATCTTCACGCGCGTCGCAGTGTATCTCGCGATGGTGCATGTGCTGCTGCCCTTCGCGATCCTGCCGCTCTACGGCGTCATGAAGGGCATCAAGCCCGACTACATGCGCGCCGCCGCCTCGCTCGGCGCGCCGCCCTGGCGGCGTTTCCTCAGGATCTACCTGCCGCTGACCATGCCGGGCGTGGCGGCCGGCGCCGTCATGGTCTTCATGCTCTCGGTCGGCTTCTACATCACGCCGGCCCTGGTCGGCGGGCCGGGCGACCAGATGGTCAGCTATTTCATCGCCTTCTTCACCAACCAGTCGGCCAATTGGGGCATGGCGGCGGCGCTGGCCGCGCTGCTGATGATCATGACCGGGCTGCTGGTCGCGCTGGCGCGGCTGTTCGTGCCGGGCTTTCGAGCGGGAGCCGGCTCATGAGCGCAGCCCCCACCCCCGCTTCGGCCTCCACGCGCCGCCCGATCGCCGGCAAGCTCGCGCTGTCGCTCGCGACCGCGCTGGTGCTGGTCTTCCTGGTCGGGCCGATCCTCGTGGTCTTCCCGCTGTCGCTGACCTCAGGCGAGCTGCTGGTGCTGCCGACGCCCGGCTATTCGCTGCGCTGGTACGAGGATTTCTTCACGAGCGAGCGCTGGCTGATCGCCACCTGGAACAGCTTCGTGGTCGGCATCGCCACCATGATCCTCGCGACGATCTCGGGCACCTTCGCGGCGATCGGGCTGTTCCTCGGCCGCTTCCGCGGCAAGGGCGTGCTCGTCGCGCTCCTGTCGCTGCCGATGGTGACGCCCGTCATCGTCACGGCGATCGCGCTCTATTTCTCGCTCTCGGCGGTCGGCCTCGGCTCGACGCTGACCGGCCTCATCATCGCCCACACGATCCTGTCGGCGCCCTATGTGCTGCTGACCGTGCTCGCCTCGCTGCAGACCTTCGACGCCAATCTGATGCGCGCCGCCGCGAGCCTCGGCGCCAACCCGGCCGTCACCTTCCGCCGCGTGGTGCTGCCGCTGATCGCGCCGGGCGTGGCGACCGGCGCGCTCTTCGCCTTCGCGACCTCCTTCGACGAGCTCGTGGTGGCGCTGTTCATCGCAAGCCCGGCGCAGTTCACGCTGCCGCGGCAGATGTATGCGGGCCTGCGCGAATTCCTCAGCCCGACCATCGCGGTCGCGGCCGTGCTTCTCATCGTCTTCTCGATCGCGCTGCTCGCCGTCAACGAGATGATCCGGGCGCGCGGCCGCAAGCAGGGCCTGGAAGCGCCGGGACGCGGTCCCTGAGCATGAGCGAGACTGGATCCCGATGACCGAGCCTCTGATCGTCTTCGACAAGGTCACGAAGTCCTATGACGGCGTCACGCAGGTCGTGAAGTCGCTCGACTTCATCGTTGAGCGCGGCGAGTTCGTGACGCTGCTCGGCCCCTCGGGCTCGGGCAAGACGACGACGCTGATGATGCTCGCGGGCTTCGAGGACGCCTCGAGCGGCACCATCACGTTCGACGGGCG
>JBDHTH010000231.1:0-5356 GCA_039808545.1 Phreatobacteraceae bacterium
AATAGCCGCCAGGGGCGGCGCGCAGTTCAGGCCGGACCCTGGCTGCGCACGCGCTCCCGATAGAGCAAATAAAGACCGGACGCGATGACGATGGCGGCGCCCGCCATCGTCCAGAATTGCGGCACCTGTCCGAAGATGACGAAGCCCGACAGGATCATCCAGACCATCTGCGTGTAGATGAAGGGCGCCAGCACGCTCGCCGGCGCGAGGCGGTGCGCGAGGATCAGCAGGTAGTGGCCGAGCATCGCGAAGATGCCGATCACGCCCATCATCATCCAGACCTGCCAGTTCGGCGGCATGGTCCATTCGGCGGCCGCCAGGGGCGTGGAGACGGCGGCGCCGATCGCGGCCGAATAGAACAGCGTCGTGGCGCTCGAATCGTGCTTGGCGAGGATGCGCGTCGTGATGTTGTAGAGCGCGTAGCAGATGGCGCCCGCGAAGGTCAGCAGCATGGCGGGATGCAGCCCGCCGAGGCCGGGGCGGGTGATCACCAGCACGCCGAAGAAGCCGACGCCGATGGCGATCCAGCGCCTGAGGCCGACCCATTCGCCGAGCAAGGGGCCGGCGAGAATCGCCGTGATGAAAGGCGTCGCGAACATGATCGCCATGGTCTGGTCGAGCTGGAGATAGCGCAGCGCGACGAAATTCAGGGCGGTCGAGACGACGAGCAGCAGCGAGCGGACGATCTGCAGGCCGAGCCGGTTCGATTTCAGCATGCCGGGCGTGTTGACCGGATTCATGAAGATCAGCCCGACCGCCACCGCGCTCGCATAGCGCGTCCACACGACCTGCGAGATCGGCAGGTATTGGCCGAGCCATTTCCCGGTGGTGTCGATCAGCGTGAAGCCGAGCAGGGCCCCGCACATCAGCAGGATGGCGATCAGCCGCTCATTGCCGGCGGGCGGCGCGTCGGCGGGCGGGGGCGAGGCGGGCAAGGCGGATCCGATCGAAAGCGGTTACGGGTCCTTCTAACAGCGCGATCGCGAGGCGGTTATCCGGGCGGCCGAATGACCCTCATGCGCCATGCGATTGACGCATAGCTCGAGACGCGATCAGGCCTCGGCTTCCGCGGCGACGGGTTCGGGGCTTTCGGCTGGCTCCTCTATCGCCTTCGCGGGCGCCGCGAGGGTCTGCTCGATCGTGCCGAGGGTCTTGCGCAGGCGCTTGACGGATTTGGATTTCAGGCCCGCCAGGAGCCTTGCTTCGGCATCGGCCTCCACCGCCACGAGCTTTTTGGCGGCCACCTGGCCGGCGCGTGTCAGCTTGACGCGGGCACGGGCGCCCTCGCTCGCGCTGCGCGTCACGAAGCCCTGCGCCGAAAGGCGCGTGACGGCCTTGGAGGCGGTGGCGGCGGTCACGGCCAGCACTTGCGCCAGTTCGCCGATCGCGAGGCCGCCGCGTGCCCGCGACAGCGCCTCGATGACCGAATCCTGGCCCGGCACGAGGCCGAGTGCGTCCAATTGCGGTGCGATGAGATTGCGATAGGCGCGTGCCGCCCGAACGAGACGGGGGCCGATCGCCTTGACGGAAAACTCTGGATCCATGCCCATCTATGTTGCGACCGATTGTGTCGAAGTCGAACGATAACTGTGTCATTGGTGAAATCGGCCGCACAAATTTTCGTGAATCGATGGCGCGCCGCGGATGCCGGGGGAGGGAATGCGGATGCCAGGAGAACAAGGGACCTGCCTGCCGCTCAGATCCTGGGCCGACATGACGACGGAGGATTTCCGCGCTGCCGATACGGCACGCTGGATCGCCGTCCTGCCGATCGCCGCGATCGAGCAGCATGGGCCGCATCTGCCGCTCGCGACCGACGCGGCGATCGGGGCGGGCAATCTCGCTGCCGGCCTCGCCAAGGTGCCGGCGCATCTTCCCGTCACGGTGCTGCCGGCGCTCGCCTACGGCAAATCCAACGAGCATGTGAGTTTTCCCGGCACGCTGTCGCTCTCGGCCGCGACGATGATCCGGCTGATCATCGAGATCGGCGCGGCCGTGAACCGGATCGGCGTGCGCAAACTCGTCATCGCCAATGCCCATGGCGGCAACGTCTCGGTGATGGACATCGCGGCGCGCGAACTCAGGGTCGAGTTCTCGATGCTGGCCGTGACGATGAGCTGGGACCGGCTCGGCCAGCCCGAGGGGCTGTTCGAGGCCGACGAATTGCGCTTCGGCATCCATGGCGGGGATCTGGAGACCTCGCTGATGCTGCATCACCGTCCCGAGCTGGTGCGGATGGAGAAGGCGCGCGATTTCACGCCGGCCTCCGCCGCTATGGCGCGCGACTACGCGGTGCTGCGCGCCACGAGCCCGGTCGGCTTCGCCTGGATGGCGGAGGATCTCAATCCGGCCGGCGCGATCGGCGATGCGGCGCGGGCCAGCGCCGCGAAGGGCGCCGCCTCGGCGGCGCATGCGGCAGAGCGCTTCGTGGCGCTGTTGGAGGATGTCGACCGCTTTCCGCTCGAGCGGCTCGGACGCAAGGCGGAAGAGCCGCAATAGCTGCTCAGCCCTCGATCTTTTTCACGAACCAGTCGACGAGAGCTTGCCAGACCTGGTCCTTGCCGACCATGTCCTCGACGCCGTGATCGAGATTGGGGTTGTCGTTGACCTCGATGATGTAGATCCCGTCAGGCGTCTCCTTCACGTCGACGCCGTAGAGCCCGTCGCCGATCTTGCGGGCGGCGCGCACCGCGTAGTCGATGACCTTCTTGGGCGCCTCCTCGATCGCCACGGTGCGGTGGCTGCCTTCCTTCTTCGAGCCGTCCTTGCCGTGCTTGATGATCTGCCAATGGCCGCGCGCCATCATGTACTGGCAGGCGAAGAGCGGCTTGCCGCCGAGCACGCCGATGCGCCAGTCGAAGCTGGTCGGCATGAATTTCTGCGCCAGCAGCAGGTCGGTCTCCTCGAACAGCTCGTCGGTCAGGACTTTAAGCGCCGCCAGATCGGCCACCTTGTGAACGCCGCGCGAGAAGGAGCCGTCCGGGACCTTGACGACGAGCGGGAAGCCGAGCGTGTCGGCGGCTTTCTCGAGATCGTCCTCGTCCGCCAGCATGACGGTCGGCGGCATCGGCAGGTCCTCGGCGCCGAGAAGCTCCATCAGATAGACCTTGTTGGTGCAGCGGATCATCGAGACGGGGTCGTCGATCACCGGCATGCCATTCTGCACGGCACGCCGCGCGAAACGGTAGGTGTGGTTGTCGATCGAGGTCGTCTCGCGGATGAAGAGCGCGTCGTATTCGGCGAGCTCGGACAATTGCCGCCTGGTGATCGGCTCGACCGCGAGCGAGGATTTCTCGGCGATCCGCGCGAAATGCTTCAGCGAGGCGGTGGAGGTCGGCGAGAGCTTGTCGGTCGGGTCATGCAGGACCGCGAGCCAGTATTTCGGCTGGGTCGGGGTCTTGGGGCTGCGCCAGGCGCGCTGGGTGTAGCGGTGCAGGGCGGCGCGGAAGAACTCGCCCGCCGCGTCGTCGACCTTGGAGATGGTGCGGGCGCGGATCTTCTCGATCGACAGCCATTCGCCGGGCTCCACCGTCACCTCGATCGCCGGCACGTGGAACCAGTCGAACAGCGCCTTGCCGAAATCCTCGAAATCGCCGATCGATTCGTCTTCCAGATAGCCGAAGCAGACGAGCAGCTTGGTCGTCTCGGCGGGCTTCCAGCCGGCCTTGCGGGCGCAGTCGTTGAGGTCGTCCTCGAGCGAAGGAATCGCGTGCACGTAGAGCGGGCGCTCGCGCAGCTCCAGCATCGCCTCCACGGGCGGGAGCACGCGGTGGCCGCGCGCCTCGGCGAGCAGCGAGGCGTAGTAGCCCTGCGACTGATACGCGTAGGAGCGCGCGAGGTTGACGATCTTCGGGCGCTGGCCCTCGAACAGCTTCGGCCGCGCGAGATAATCGGCGGTGGTGATGACCTTGTGGGGCGTTTCCGCGTTCGGGAAGTCGCGCAACTGGTCGACCAGGATGACCCAGCCGCTCATGAATGTGTGTCCTTGGTTACGAGGATGGCGGCGCGCAGGGCATCGCTGCCGTAGCGCGCCATGCGCTGGAATTCGGCGGCCGGGATCGGCAGGTTGGCGGTCGCGGTCGGTGTTTCGAGCGCGTCCGGGTCGACGAAGGGGTCGTGGATGAAGACATGGCGGCCGTCATGGCCCCAGGCGAGCACCCAATGCGGCGACTTGGTGGAGAACATCCGGTAGCCCGAGACGAGCACGATGGCGAGGGCGCCGGTTGTCAGGGCCTTCTCGAGCGTGGCGGCGCTGAGGCTGGCTTCCGTCGGGATGGCGAGCTCGCGCGCTTCGCGGCGGAACTCCTCCTGGGTGAGGCGCATCACCATGCGCTTTTCCTCCGAGCGCACCCCGTCGAGGAAATACAGGCCCTTGCGGCTGACATGGATGGCCGGGCTCAGCCCATGCTTCTTCAGCGTCACGGCGAGGCCGTAGGGCTCGCAGCCGCCGAGGCCGGAGGTCATAAAGATCGTGGTCGCCTGCCGCCAAAGCGACAATTCGACGGCGCGGCTCGGCTTCATGGATGGATCCGCCCAGGCCAGCGCCATGGCGACGCAGGCCGGGCCGCAGGTGAAATCGAGCGTCTGGCGATAATAGGGCGGCGCAGGGGCGGGTTGAGGAATCTGACCGCTCAGCAGTTTTTCGAAACGCAGCGCCGCCTCGTGGTCGGCGTAGTAGTCGGCATGGCGGCCGAACTGGCGGTAGCCCGTCTTGCGATAGAGGCCGATCGCGGAGCGGTTGTCCTCGCGCACCTCCAGGCGGAGCAGGATGCAGTCGCGCGCCACCGCTTCCTCCTCGGCGGCGGCGAGCAGGCGGCGGCCGATGCCGCTGCCCGCGGCGCCGGGATCGACCGCGATCGAATAGAGGCGGGCGAGCGCCGTGCCGCGCCGGAACAGGATCAGCGCGTAGCCGAGGATCCTCCCGTCGCGGCAAGCGAGCAGGATCACGTGGCGGGTGCGCGATTCGAGGAAGCGGCGGAAGGAGCGGCGGGAGATCCGGTCGCTCTCGAAGACGGCATTCTCCAGCCGCTCCAGCGCATCGAGATCGCCAGGCGTCGCCTTGCGGAGCTGGAGGTCGCTGCGGGTGGAGGAGTCCGGCATCGCGGCCGCAATCGATTCGTCTGAGCGACGACAATGGACGGAGCGCGGGCGCTCCGTCCAGGGATGTGCAGTTCTTAAAGCACCTCCGGCCTCGCGCGGCCGCGGCTCAGCGCTGCTGGTTGAGGCGCGTCGGGCCGTTCGGATCGGCCGGCGTCTCGGTGGCGGCCGGCGGGGCCGGGGTGGCGGTGCCGTAGTCGAGCTCGGTCTGGGCGCGGGTGCCGGGCTGCGGGCGGGCGACCGCGATGCCCTCGGCGTC
>JBDHTH010000232.1:0-5344 GCA_039808545.1 Phreatobacteraceae bacterium
CTTGCCCTCGGCCTGCATCTGCGTATCGCCGATCACCTTCCCGACGCCTTGCTTGACGTTGCCGGCCGCCTCGTTCGCCATGCCCTTGATCTTGTCGGTGGTGCTGCTCGTACCCATCGTCAAATCCCCTTGCTGAAATCACGAGGCATCCGCCCCGCTCGTTGGGGAAACGCCATGCGATCCAAAAGGTTCCGGAGCTGCGATCGCCGCCTCAAGCCCGCTGCCGGTCAGGCATCTTGTCGGCAAGCGCCGGCTGGAGCGTCGGCGCATCGATCTCGCGCAGGCCTGCATCCACCCAAGCGGTCTGGTGCTTCGTCTCGGCGGTCTCGATCTCGACCATGGCCTCGACGAGGCGGCGATAGGCGCTCGCGGTCAGCGGCTTGGAGAACAGGTAGCCCTGGGCCGCATCGACGCCGAGCCGCGAAAGCCGCTTGAGCTGCGCCATCGTCTCGACCCCCTCGGCGACAACCGTCATGCCGATCCGGCGCGACAGATCGACCAGCATGTCGATGATCGGCGCCGAGGCGGTTTCCAGCTCGAGCGCATCGACGAAGAACTTGTCGATCTTGATGATGTCGGCTTCCAGCTTCAGCACGTAGGAGAGCCCCGCATGCCCCGTGCCGACATCGTCGAGCGCGATCCGGCAGCCGAGCGCATGCAGCGCCGCCACGACCCGGCGGGCCTGCTCGAAATCATGCAGCGGCCGCCGTTCCGTGATCTCCAGGACGATCTGGTCGTAGGCGACGCCGCTGCCGCCGAAGATCTCCTTGATATCCCGCGCGATCCTCGACGAGTTGAAATGATCCGGGACGAGGTTGAACGACATGCGCAGGCTTGGCCGCGCCGCATAGAGATCCCCTAGCGCGTCTCGCGCCGCCGTGAGAAGGCTGCGCGTCACCGCGAAGATCTCGCCGGTATGCTCGATCTGATCGATGATCTTGCCGGGCGGAACCAGCTTGCCGTCCGGCAGGCGCCAGCGGATGAGCACCTCGGCGCCGAGCAGCTTGCCGTTCGCGATGGCGAAGATCGGCTGGAACAGCGGGACGATCTCGCCCTTGCGCAGCGTCGAGCGGATAATCGCGGAATCGCGCTCGGACAGGCGCCGATAGGCGAATACCCCGATCAAGATGACCGCGACCGTCGCGGCGGCGACGCCGAGCAGCAGCCGGCGCTCAGCTCCGGCATGCGCCTTGTAAGTGGCGGCGCGCGGGATCGAGACCTCAAATGTCAGGGGGTAGCGCTGCGACTGCGCGACGACCTCGTGCCGGTTCTCCGCTTGCATCGGCAACTCGCGGCGCGCCAGCACCGCGCCCTCCCCGAGCCTGAGCGCCCAGGCGATCTCCTCGCCCTGCATGGCGTTCATGCGCGCGCTGGTCAGGGCCGCGATCGGAATGCTGGCGACGAGAAGCTGCGCCGATTCATCGATCCGAATGCGGAGCTGCAAGGCCTTCACGCCCGGCGCAAGTTCGGCCGCAGCGAATTTCACATTCGCGTCGCGGCCGAGATATTCCGCCGATGTCGCGCCGATGAAGCCCTCCGTCACCGCGGTCGAGCAGCTCACCGCCCCGTCGAGCCCCGCTATGGCGATCGACTTGACCACGGGCGATGTGAACACCGCCTCGCGCAGCCGCCTGAGATTGGCCTCGCCGCAGCTCAGCTTGCCGCCGAGCGCCAGGTCCAGCAGCGTCGCGACGCCCGAATCGATCTGCAGCTCGGCCTCGGCGATCGCCTGGCGGCTGACCTCCAGCAGATCGTTGCCGACCTCGCGATCGAGCGAGGCGCGATAGAGAGTTGACGCCGCGATCGCCGCGACGGCGGCGATCGCGCTGATCGCCAGCGTGACCGTCGCCGCGATGATGACGGGGTGAAAACGCGATCGCTTCATCGATTCCGACACTTGGATGAAGCGCGATTCTATTCGCAGTCCGTTAACCGTGAATAAAGATCTTCGACGCGCCCCAAAGACGGGGCGCGATAGCGCCAACTCAGCGCCGCGCCTCCTGCGCGTCGACCACCGACAAGGCCGTCATGTTGACGACGCCGCGCGCCGTCACCGAGGGCGTCAGGATATGGGCCGGCCGCGCCGCGCCGATCAGGATCGGCCCGACCGGCAGCGCGTCGGCGAACACCCGCAGAAGCTGGTAGGCGATATTGGCCGCGTCGAGCGTCGGCATCACGAGGACGTTCGCCTCGCCCTGCAGCCGCGAGTTCGGCATCACGCGCTGGCGCTTCTCGACATGCAGCGCCGAGTCGCCATGCATCTCGCCGTCGACTTCCAGATCGGGCGCTTTCTCGCGGATGATACCCAGCGCCTCGCGCATCTTGAGCGCCGAGGGCGTGTCGGCGCTGCCGAAATCGGAATGCGACAGCAGCGCCACCTTCGGCTCGATGCCGAAGCGGCGCACATGCGCGGCGCTCATCACGGCCATCTCGGCGATCTCGGCGGCGGTCGGATCGGAATTCACATAGGTGTCGCAGACGAACACCGTCCCGCGCGAGGCGATCACCAGCGACAGCCCGGCGAAGGTATGCGCGCCCGGCGCGAGCCCGATCACGTTGCGCACATGCCGCAGATGCGTGCTGAAGCGGCCCTCGACGCCGCAGATCATCGCGTCGGCATCGCCCCGTTCCAGGGCCAGCGCCGCGATGACGGTCGCGTTGGTGCGCACGATGGTGCGGGCCGCATCTGGCGTTACGCCGCGCCGCCCGGTCTTCTCCAGATAGAGATTCACGTAGTCGCGATAGCGCGAATCCTGCTGCGGATCGACGATCGTGAAATCGGTATCGGGCCGGATCGACAGGCCGAACCGGTCGAGGCGCTGGCGGATGACGTCCGGGCGGCCGATGAGGATGGGCTCGGCGATCTTTTCCTCGATCACGACCTGGGCGGCCCTGAGGATGCGCTCGTCCTCGCCCTCCGCGTAGACGACGCGCTTGGGCGCCTCCTTGGCACGCGAGAACACCGGCTTCATCACCAGCCCGGAGCGGAAGACGAAGCGCGCCAGCCGGTCCTCATAAGCTGCGAAATCCTCGATCGGCTGCCGCGCCAGCCCCGCCGCCATCGCGGCCTTGGCGACCGCCGGCGCGATGCGCAGGATCAGGCGCGGATCGAACGGGCTCGGAATGAGCGAGGTCGGGCCGAAGAGCTGCGTCTCCCCGCCATAGGCGCGTGCCACGACATCGGACGGCGCCTCGCGCGCCAGCGCTGCAATTGCCTCGACGGCCGCCATCTTCATGCTCTCGTCGATCGCCACGGCGCCGACATCGAGCGCGCCGCGGAAGATGTAGGGGAAGCAGAGGACGTTGTTGACCTGATTGGGGAAATCCGACCGGCCGGTGCAGATCATCGCGTCCGAGCGCACGGCGCGCGCCGCGTCCGGCATGATCTCCGGGTTGGGGTTGGCGAGGGCCAGGATCAGCGGCTTGGGCGCCATCTTCGCGACCATCTCGGGCTTCAGCACGCCGGCCGCCGAGAGGCCGAGGAAGACGTCGGCGCCGACGATGATGTCGCCGAGCGTGCGCGCCTCGGTCTTCTGCGCATAGACCGCCTTCCAGCGGTCCATCAGCTTCTCGCGCCCCTCATAGACGACGCCTTCGAGGTCCGAGACGAAGATGTTCTCGCGCCGCGCGCCGAGCGAGACGAGCAGGTTGAGGCAGGCGAGCGCCGCCGCGCCCGCCCCCGAGGCGACGATCTTCACATCCTCGATGCGCTTGCCGGCCAGCGTCAGCGCGTTCTTCACCGCCGCGCCGACGATGATCGCGGTGCCGTGCTGGTCGTCGTGGAAGACCGGGATCTTCATCCGCGCCTTCAGCCGCTCCTCGACCTCGAAGCATTCCGGCGCCTTGATGTCTTCGAGGTTGATGCCGCCGAAGGTCGGCTCCAGCGCCGCCACCACATCGACGATCCGGTCGACCTCGTTAGCGTCGATCTCGATGTCGAACACGTCGATCGCCGCGAATTTCTTGAAGAGAACGGCCTTGCCCTCCATCACCGGCTTGGAGGCGAGCGGGCCGATATTGCCGAGGCCGAGCACGGCCGTGCCGTTGGAGACCACCGCCACCAGGTTCTGCCGCGCCGTGAGGCCGGCCGCCTCGCCGGGATCGGCATGGATGGCGTCGCAGGCCGCCGCCACGCCCGGCGAATAGGCGAGCGCCAGGTCGCGCTGGTTGCCGAGCGGCTTGGTCGGCGTGACCTCCAGCTTTCCGGGCTTCGGGAAGCGGTGATAGCTGAGCGCGCTGGCTTTCAGATCATCGGTGATCGACATGATGCGCACTCCATAGGCTGGGATGGACCGTCCGGTGGGACGGCGATCATAGAATGGACGGGTACAACCTGCGCAAGCAAGAAAAGGCCGCGCCCGTTGCCGAGCGCGACCCTTTCATGTTTCGCAACCGAAAACCTGTCAGCCGGCTGTCGGCTTGTCGGTCGGCGCCAGGCGGATATGCAGCTCGCGGAGCTGCTTGGGCGACACCTCGGACGGCGCGCCCATCAGCAGGTCCTCGGCCCGCTGGTTCATCGGGAACAGCGAGATCTCGCGCAGGTTCTGCGTGCCGCAGAGCAGCATGACGATGCGGTCGACGCCCGCCGCCATGCCGCCATGCGGCGGCGCGCCGTAGTGGAAGGCCCGATACATGCCGCCGAACCGCTCCACGACCTCCTTTTCGCCGTAGCCGGCGATCTCGAAGGCCTTCACCATCGCCTTCGGACGATGGTTGCGGATGCCGCCCGAGGCGATCTCGTAGCCGTTGCAGGTGATGTCGTACTGGAACGCCTTGATGGTCAGCGGGTCCTGGCCCTCCAGCGCCTCCAGCCCGCCCTGCGGCATCGAGAAGGGGTTGTGCGAGAAATCGACCTTCTTTTCGTCCTCGTTCCACTCGAACATCGGGAAATCGACGATCCAGGCGAGCGCGTATTGCTCCTTGTCGACGAGGTTCAGCTCTTCGCCGACCTTGGTGCGCGCAAGCCCGGCGAATTTCACGAACTTGCCCGGATCGCCCGCCACGAAGAAGCAGGCGTCGCCCGCCTTGAGGCCGAGTTGGTCGCGGATGGCGGCGGTGCGCTCGGGGCCGATATTGTTGGCGATCGGGCCGGCGCCCTCCCCGCCTTCGCGCCACATGATGTAGCCGAGGCCCTTCTGGCCCTCGCCCTGCGCCCAGGAATTCATCCGGTCGCAGAAGGCGCGGGAGCCGCCGCCCGGCGCCGGAATCGCCCAGACCTGATTCTTCGGATCCTCGAGCATGCCAGCGAAGACGCGGAAGTTCGAGCCCCGGAACGGCTCGGAGACCTCCTGCATCTCGATCGGATTCCTGAGATCGGGCTTGTCGGAGCCGTATTTGCGCATCG
>JBDHTH010000233.1:0-5338 GCA_039808545.1 Phreatobacteraceae bacterium
CGGCGCCAGCCGCAGGATCTCGCCGCGCGCGCTGTCGACCAGCAGCAGCAGGCTGCCGTCCGGCGCCTCGCGCACGTCGCGGATGCGCCGGCCGAGATCGGCGATGAGCCGCTCCTCCTTCGCGACCTTGCCGTTCTCGATCACGAGCCGCACCAGCATCTGGCCCGACAGAGCCCCGAGGAACAGGTTGCCCTTCCAGGCCGCGCGCCCGCGCCCGGAATGGAAGACCAGCCCCGACGGCGAGATCGACGGCACCCAATAGGTCACGGGCTCTTCCAGGCCCGGCGCGCTCGTCCCCTTGCCGATCTTCACGCCCGAATAGTCGACGCCATAGGTGACGAGCGGCCAGCCGTAGTTCTTGCCCGGCTCGGGGCGGTTCAGCTCGTCGCCGCCGCGCGGCCCGTGCTCGACCATCCATAGCCGCCCGGTCGCGGGATCGATCGCCGCACCTTGAGGGTTGCGATGCCCGTAGGACCAGATCTCCGGCAGGGCGCCGGGCTTGTTCACGAAGGGGTTGTCGCGCGGCACCGTGCCGTCCGGGCGGATGCGCACGACCTTGCCGTAATGCTTGTCGAGATCCTGGGCGCGGTCGCGCTGGTTGCGCTCGCCGAGCGTGACGAACAGGTTGCCGTCCGGCGCGAACGCCAGGCGCGCACCGAAATGCAGCCCGCCCGGAAAGGCCGGCTCCTGGCGGAAGATCACCCTGGCGTCGTCGAGCCGCGCCGTGCCGGCCTCCTCGACCAGCTTGGCGCGCAGCACCGCCGTGCCGTTCGTGGTGCCCTGGCGCGGCTCGGCATAGCTCAGATAGACGAGGCGGTTCTCGGCGAAGCGCGGGTCGAGCGCGATATCGAGCAGCCCGCCCTGCCCGGTCGCCGCGACGCGCGGCACGCCGGCGATCGGCGGCGACAGCTTGCCCTCCGCGACGAGCCTCAGCCGGCCCGGCCGCTCGGTGACGAGCAGGCGCCCGTCCGGCAGCACCGCGAGCCCCCAGGGATGCTCGAGGCCGCCCGCGACGACCGACAAGGTGAGCGGGCCGGTCTCGCTGGCGATCGTTTGCGCCGAGGCCGGCGCGGAGGCCATCGCCGCGACGATCGCGCCCGCCAAAAGCGTTGCCCGCATGCCATCCTCCTCCGCAAGCCGAGACTTTGGGATGTGACGACGGGCGACGAAAGGTCAAGGCGGCGGCCGCTCACGCATCCGCGAGCGCGCCGTTGGAACGATGGGTCGCGACGATCTGCGCCGTCAGGAGCGGCGGGGCGGCTCGCGCCGAATCCGGACGGCGACGGGCTTGCGGCGCAGCGCCGACGCCCCCGCCAGCAATCCCGCGATGATGAGGCCAAGCAGCACCGGTCCCATCGGGCCGGGCACGGGGATCGCGTCGCCGGCCGCGCTCGCGGCGTCGCCGAACATCAGGAAGGAGCAGACCGCGATCGCCAGCGTCAGCACCCCGACGATGCCGACCTCCATGATCGAGGCGATGGCGCCCTTGCGGTCGGCCGCGCTGACGCGGGAGCCCGCGATGACCCTGCCGTAGCGATCCGCGTAACGCTGAGAAACCTTCATGACCGACATCCGCACCGACATCCGCGCGCAGCCTCGCCCCATGCGAATCATCTGCGACGCTTGCATCCTCGCTCCGGATTGCGGCCGCTCCTCAGCGCGAGATGGGCGGCGCCGGCTTGTTTTGATGGCCAAACTGCGGCTTTCGAGCCCGATCCGCGAATTCGCCCGCTTGGTTAACGGAACCTTGCCGCGCATCGCCATCTTCCGGGCATGTTCGGTGCTATGCTGTGGGCGAGTTGACGAAAACGGTCATGCGCCCATGCCGCAAATCGCCAATATCCGGAAAGCCGGAGCCGCGAGGCTCAAGGTTTCCTTCATCCGATGCTGCGGCCTTCTGCTCGCCGCCCTGCTGGCCGGCGTGGCTCCGGCCCGCGCCGCCGAGAAACCCGCCCCCTACACGCCCGTCAAGGTGCGCATCCCGAACGATGCCGCGGTGGCGCCGGGCTTCGACGCCTTCCTGAAGACGCTGAAGGCGGCGGTCGCGCGCAAGGACCGGGCGGCCTTGCAGGCGCTGGTCGGTCCTAAATTCTTCTTCACGCGCGATTTCGGCGGCGTCTTCGATCCCAAGGCGACGGCGCTCGTCAATTTCGAGCGCGCCCTCACCTTCGACCAGGAGGCGACGGCCTGGAAGGCGCTCGAACAGCATCTGCAAGGCCCCTTCGCGCGCGACGACACGCCCGTGAAGACGGCGGTCTGCGGGCCGGCGCGGCCGCGCTACGATCCGATGGCGCTCGCCGCGCTCGCCCGCAAGACCGGCACGGAGGGCTTTCCCGATTGGGATGCGGTGCCGGCCGGCACCGCGGTGCTCGACCAGCCGAAGGCGGATGCGAAGAGCATCGAGACGGTCGGCCTCATCATGATCCGCCGCCTCGAGACCGAGGCCGAGGCGGTCGAGCGCGGCTTCGTGAAGGTCGCGACCCCGCGCGGCAAGGTCGGTTATATCCGCGAGAGCCGCTTTGCCTCGCTCGGCGAGCCGCGTCTTTGCCTTGCGGCCGACACGACCGGCCATTGGCGCATCGTCGGCTTCATCGGCGGCGGCGATTGAGCGGGTCCGGTTAACGGATTTTCATCATTCGGCGCTATGCTTCTTGCGCCAACGGAACCACGGGGTGATTCAAGCCGGCTGTAGCTTGGCGGCCCGCATCGGGGGATTCGCGTGAACGCGATCGATTTCGTCCGCCAGAATGCGCAGGAGCGCGCCGCAGCCCGCCACACCGCGCTGATCGACGCCGTCACCGACAAGATCTTCGGCACGCCGGAACGGCCGCGCCCGGCGAGTGCCGCCGAGCGCGCGCAATACGACGCCGCCATCCTCCCGCATCTCGACACGCTCGAGCGCGACGCGCGCCGCCGTTTCGCCGAGCGCATCGCCCAGCTCGACGCGCCGCCGCCGCGCGTCCTGATGGCCATGGCGACCGACGAGCTGCCGGTGGCCGGCATCGTCCTCGCGGATTGTGCCGCGCTCGCGCCCGACACCCTCGCGGAGCTCTGCGAGATCCTGCCGCCCGCTCATCTGGCGGTCATCGCCCAGCGCCGCGACCTCGCCCCCGCGATGACGACGCTGATCGCGGCGCGCGGCAGCGCCGATGCGCGCGCCGCGCTGGCCCAGAACACGGACATCGCCCTTTCGGAGGCCGCGCTGCTGATGCTCGCCGACGCGGCCGAGCGCGACCTCGTCCTCTACAAGCGCCTGACCGCGCGCGACGATCTTGCCGCAGCGATCCGCGCCCGCATCCTGCCGATGGTGGCCCTGCTCAGCCTCCGCCTGCCGACGGGCGAGCTCGCGCAGCGCGTGCGCGGCGGCACCATGGCGCTCGAGGACGCGATCCTCGCGCTGACCCGCGCCGATCTCGCCTTCGGCACCGTGCGGCTGCTGCGCGAGGCGACCGACGCGCCGCTGGCCGATCTCGTCGCGGCGGTCTGCGACCGGGACGGCGCGACCCGGCCGGCGCTCGAACACGCCGCGCTTTCGGCGGCCGCCCGCGGCGCGATCGCCGAGATGCAGCAGCGTCGTCACGCCGAGATCGCCGTCCTCTGACGGGGACTTGCGGCGCGGCCGGTCGCCCGCTTACTAGAACCATGCCTGCCGAGACGGAAAAATCCCCGACCGCGCCGCCCCCTGCGAGCGCCGATACCGCGCTCGTGCTGTTCTCGGGCGGCCAGGATTCCACGACCTGCCTCGCCTGGGCGCTCGATCGCTACGCCCATGTCGAGACGCTCGGCTTCGACTACGGCCAGCGCCACCGGGTCGAGCTCGAATGCCGCGCCGCGCTGCGCGAGGGGCTGGCGGCGCTGAAATCCACCTGGAAGCGCCGGCTTGGCGCCGACCACACCGTATCGCTCGCCGCCCTCGGCGAGATCTCCGAGAGCGCGCTGACCCGCGACGTCGCGATCGAGATCGGCGACAAGGGCCTGCCGAACAGCTTCGTGCCGGGCCGCAACCTCGTCTTCCTCACCTTCGCGGCCGCCCTCGCCTACCGGCGCGGCGCGCGGCGCATCGTCGGCGGCATGTGCGAGACCGACTACTCCGGCTATCCCGATTGCCGCGACGACACGATCAAGGCGCTGCAGGTCGCGCTCAATCTCGGCATGGAGCAGCGCTTTGTGCTTGAAACGCCGCTCATGTGGATCGATAAGGCCGAAAGCTGGCGGCTGGCGCGGCGGCTCGGGGGCGAGCGCCTCGTCGCGCTGATCGTCGAGGCGACCCATACCTGCTATCTCGGCACGCGCGGCGAGCGCCATCCCTGGGGGCATGGCTGCGGCACGTGCCCTGCCTGCCGGCTTCGCGCCGACGGCTACGCCAAGTTCCGCGCCACGGCGCGGGACGCGACTGGAGAAGAAACGTGACGGCCCAACGCATTGCCCGCAAGCTCGACCATCGCCTGATCGAGGGCGGCCTCTATTTCCTCGGCTTCATGGCCTCGGTGCCGTTCGCCAACTGGCTGATCGGCAATGTCGGCACGAGCTGCGTGCCGAACGGCCCCTGCCTCATCCCCGTGGCGCCCGGCATCGCGGCGCCGAGCGGCGTGCTGGCGATCGGCGCCGCCCTGGTGCTGCGCGACCTCGTGCAGAACAAGCTCGGCGCGCTCTGGGCGCTCGTCGCGGTGCTGTGCGGCGCCGCGCTCTCGGCCTTCCTGGCGCCGCCCGCTTTGGTGATCGCCTCGACGGCCGCCTTCCTGTTCTCCGAGCTCGCCGACCTCGGCGTCTACACGCCGCTGCGCCGGCGCGGCCTGATCCTCGCCGTGCTGGCGTCGAGCACGGTCGGGCTCGTCGTCGACAGCATCCTGTTCCTCGGCCTCGCCTTCGGCGACCTGACCTATCTGCCGGGACAGATCATCGGCAAGCTGTGGGCGGTGCTGATCGCCCTGCCCATCATCCACCTGATGAACCGCCGCGCCGGCATCGCCGCCGCGTCCTGAGCACCCCTTCCCCGAGACGGGGACTCGGCCCATATTGGGCGCATGCCCAAACCGACCGATGACCCGAAGGCGCCGAAACCGTCCGGCGCGCGCAGCAGGACACCGCGCTCCAAAGCCTCGAGCGAGAAGCTGCAGCCGCTCGCCCCGGCCCTCGCCGAGCTGCTGAACCCGGCGCTCAACACCGGCCGCGCCGGCGTCGGCTCGCAGACCGGCTTCGGCGAGGCGCCGCAGGCCGCCTATGGCGCGCCCTCCGCCAAGGTGGATCCGGCCCTCGCCCGCTCGCTCGGCATCGATGCCGACGCGCTCGGCCCGGTCGATACCTCCTCGGGCGCCTCCGCCACCGTCGCGGCGCTCAC
>JBDHTH010000234.1:0-5328 GCA_039808545.1 Phreatobacteraceae bacterium
GGTCCGCGTGAAGAAAACGCGTAAAACCGGGAAAGGCTCCGGGCGCGACGGGACGCGGGGTCCTTTGTCGCGCCGGCGCGCCGCGAGGTTCGAGCGCCCGCGCCGGACGATCCTCCCGGCGCGGCGCCTTGCGGCTCAGACGATCTCGTTGCGCAGCTTCGTCTCGCCCCGCCATAGCCGGTCGAGATTGTCCATCAGGATGTCGAGGACGTTCTCCTCGTAGCGCTGCGTTTCGCCGGCGCTATGCGGCGTGATCAGCACGTTCGGCATGTCCCAGAGCGGGGAGGCGGCAGCGAGCGGTTCCTCGGCGAACACGTCGAGCGCCGCGGCGCTGATCGTGCCGTCGGCGAGCGCCGCGATCAGCGCCTCCTCGTCGACGCAGGGGCCGCGCGCGCAGTTCACGAGCTGCGCGCTCCGCTTCATCCGCTTCAGCGCCGCCGCGTCGATCAGGCCGCGCGTAGCCGGCGTCAGCGGGCAGGTGAGCACCACGATATCGGCGCGCGGCAGCAGTGCGGGAAGCGCGTCCAGCCCATGCACCTCGTCCGCGCCGTTGAGTCCGGCTGAAGGGTTCTGACGCACGCCGATCACCGTCATCTCGAACGCCTTGGCGAGCCGCGCCAGCCGCCCGCCGATGCCGCCGAGCCCGACGATCAGCAGCGTCTTGCCGGCGAGCTCCTCCTCGCGCGCCGCAATCTCGCTGATCAGGCCGCGAAAGTGATGCTTCGCCTGGTTGTCGCGCGCCTCCGGCAGCCGCCGCGCCAGCGCCAGGATCAGCGCCATGGCGTGGTCCGAGACTGCCCTGGCGTTGGCGCCCTGGGCGCTGGCGAGGCGCACGCCCTTCGCCTTCAGCAGGCCGGCGTCGAACCGGTCGACGCCGGCGCTGACCGACTGGATGAAGCGCAGCTTCGGCGCCAGGTCGAGAAAGCCGTTCTCCCAGAAGCCGGAAGCGACCACGACCTCCGCTTCCGGCAGCCGTGCCAGGAAATCCTCCCTGGTCCAGGCATGCGCGAAGCCCATGCCGGTCTCGCGCGCCGCGAAGCGCGGCCCGAGCTGATAGGCCGAGTGGGCGAAGAGGAGGTTGAGGCGGTCTTTCGGCGAAATCATTGCTTGAGCATCCATTCATGCGCGGGATCGTTGTGGAAGCGCCAGATGCGGCGCGGCCCCGCCATCACGTTGAGGTACCAGAGATCGTAGCCATGCGCGGCCCCGACCGGGTGATAACCGCGCGGCACCAGCACGACGTCGCCGTCCTCGACGAGGATCGTCTCGTCGAGCGCGCGGTCGTCGGTGTAGACGCGCTGCACCGCATAGCCCTGCGGGGGATCGAAGCGGTGATAATAGGTTTCCTCGAGCGCCGATTCGGCCGGCAGCGCGTCGCGGTCATGCTTGTGCGGCGGATAGCTCGACCAGTTGCCGGACGGCGTCACCACCTCGACGACGAGCAGGCTGTGCGCCGGCTCGGTCTCGGGCAGGATGTTGCGGACATGGCGGGTGTTGGTGCCCTTGCCCCGCGTCTCCTGGCCGACATCGGCCGGCGCGATGCGGCGCGGACGGTGCGCGCCGCCGCCCGGCGCGGTGCAGAGCGCCACCTCGCAGTCGCTCGCCGCCGTGATCGAAAGCGCCATATGGGCCGGCGCATAGACCGAATCGGGCGAACCCGCGAAAGGCGATTCGCGGCCGCCGACGACCCCGAAATCCTCGGTTCCGGCGCGGATCGCGGCCTTTCCCGACACCATCACGGCGCAGACCTCGCGCGCATTGCCCGGCCGCTCGAGCGTCTCGCCCGCCGCGAGGCGATGCACCGAGAAGCCGACATGGGTCCAGCCGGCGCTTTCCGGCGTCACCGCATGCACGAGTGGGCCCGGTTGCGGGCGCAGGCGCAGCTTCGACATCGCGTTCTCCTCAGGCGAGCTTGGCGTCGGCGAGAACGCGCCGCAGGTGCTTGTAGCCCATCGTCGCATAGGTCTTCGGATCGGCCTTGGAGGGATCCTGCTCGGCCTCGATGACGACCCAGCCGGCATAGCCCGGCAGCTCCGCGAAGACGCGGCCGAAATCCACCATGCCGTCGCCCGGCACCGTGTAGACGCCCGCCACCACCGCGTCGAGGAAGCTCCAGTCCTCGGCCGCCGCCTGCCGCATCACCAGCGCGCGCACATCCTTGGTGTGCACATGCGCGATCCGGGTGCGGTAGCGGCGCGCGAGCGCGGCCGGATCGGCGCCGCCCCAGGTCGCGTGGCCGGTATCGAGCAGCAGATGCACGGAAGGCCCGGTCGCGGCCATCAGCGCGTCGATATCGGCCTCGGACTGCACCACCGTGCCCATGTGATGATGGTAGGCGAGGCGCACGCCCTCGGCGGCGGTCGCCTCCGCGACCCTGGTCATGCGCGCGCCGAATTCGGCCCAGTCGGCGCGCCCCAGCACCGGCCGGCGCGACAGCGGCGCGGAGCGGTCGCCATGGATGGCGTTCGAGGTCTCGGCGAAGACCAGCACGTCCGAGCCCATCGCCTTCAGGAGGTCGAGATGCGGGCGCAGCGCCGCGAGCTCGGCATCGGCGTCGCGCCGCAGGAGCTCGGCCGAGTACCAGCCCGACACGCAGGCGAGGCCGAACGGCGCCAGCGCCGCCTTCAGCGCGCCCGCCTCGCGCGGGAACTTGTGGCCGAGCTCCATGCCCTGGAAGCCGATCTCGGCCGCCTCGCCGAGGCAGGTTTCGAGCGGCGTCGCGCCGCCGAGCTCGCGCATGTCGTCGTTGGACCAGCCGATGGGGTTGGCCCCGATGCGGATCGCCATCTCAGTCTCCGATGCGTTGCTTGGCGCTCGCCGCGACATAGTCGCGATGGGCGGCGCGGACTTCCTTACGCTCCGAGACCTCCGGCACCGCGACGTCCCACCAATGGCCGCCGGCATCGGTGGAGGGCAGGGGATCGGTGTCGATGACGATCACCTGCGTCACCTCGGCCTCGCGTGCCGCCGCGAGCGCCGCTTCGAGCGCCGCTATCCCATCGACCTTCACGGCCTCGGCGCCGAGGCTCGCCGCATGCGCCGCGAAGTCGACGCGCGGCAGCGTCTCGTGCAGCGTGTCCTTCAGGAGGTTGTTGAAGTTGGCGCCGCCGGTCGCCATCTGCAGCCGGTTGATGCAGCCATAGCCGCGATTGTCGAGCACTACGATGGTGAGCTTCGCGCCGAGCATCACCGAAGTGGCGATCTCCGAGTTCATCATCAGGTAGGAGCCGTCGCCGACCATGACGACGACATCCGCCTCGGGCCGCGCCAGCTTGACGCCGAGCCCGCCCGCGATCTCGTAGCCCATGCAGGAATAGCCGTATTCGAGGTGGTAGCCGCCCGGCTTCTCGGCGCGCCAGAGCTTGTGCAATTCGCCCGGCAGGCCGCCGGCCGCGCAGACCACGACCGTTTCGGCCCCGGCATGGCGCTGCACCGCGCCGATCACCTGCGCGTCCGAGGGCAGGGCCGTGTCGCTGGCGAGGAGATAGGGTTCCGCGGCTCTCTGCCAGGCCGCCTTGGCGGCGATCAGCTTGCCCTCCCAGGCATCGTTGGTCTGCCGGTCGCCGAGCCGCTCGTCGAGCGCCTCGATGCCCGCCCGCGCATCGGCGATCAGCGGCTGCGCGCCGTGCTTGCCGGCGTCGAAAGGCTGCACGTTGAGGCCGATGATCCTGCGGTTCGGATCGGCGAACAGGCTGCGCGAGCCGGTCGTGAAATCCTGCAGGCGCGTGCCGATCGCCAGGATCAGGTCGGCCTCGGCCGCGAGGCTGTTGGCCGCCGCCGTGCCGGTGACGCCGATCGCGCCGAGATTGGCCGGATGGTCGTCGGCAAGGCTCGACTTGCCGGCCTGCGTCTCGGCGACCGGAATGCGGTGCACGGCCGCGAAATCGGCGAGCACGTCCTCGGCCTGGGAGTAGAGCACCCCGCCGCCCGCAACGATCAGCGGCCGCTCGGCATTCTTCAAGAGCGCTACCGCCTGCTCGAGCTCAAGGAGGTCCGGCATCGGCCGGCGGACATGCCAGACCTTCTCGGCGAAGAACGCTTCCGGATAGTCATGGGCCTCCGCCTGCACGTCCTGGCAGAGCGACAGCGTCACGGGCCCGCATTCGGCCGGATCGGTCAGCACGCTCATCGCGCGGGGCAAGGAGGCCAGGATCTGCTCGGGCCGCGTGATGCGGTCGAAATAGCGCGAGACGGGGCGGAAACAGTCATTCGCCGAGACGGTAGCGTCGCCGAAATCCTCGATCTGCTGCAACACCGGATCGGGGCGGCGGCTGGCGAACACGTCGCCGGGCAGCAGCAGCACCGGGAGGCGGTTCACATGCGCGACGGCGGCGGCCGTCACCATGTTGGTGGCGCCGGGGCCGATCGAGGTCGTGCACGCCATCATGCGCCGGCGGCGCGAGGCTTTCGCGAAGGCGATCGCGGCATGCGCCATCGCCTGCTCGTTATGGGCGCGCAGCGTCGGGAGGCTGTCGCGGATGCCGTACAGCGCCTCGCCGAGCCCCGCGACGTTGCCATGCCCGAAGATAGCCCAGACGCCCGCGAAGATCGGCACCGTCTCGCCGTCGACGATCGTCTTCTGGGCCGCCAGGAAGCGCACCAGCGCCTGCGCCATGGTCAGTCGGATCGTGCCGCTCATCAGGAAGCTCCCACGGCCTGGTCGAAGGCGCCCGCGAGCGCCGTGAAATTCGCCGCGAGCGCCGCCACCGCGCCCGCATCGTCCGTCTCGCCCTTGAGCCAGGCGCGAAGCGTCTCGCCGAACAGCGCCCGCCCGCCGACGAAGCCGCGCAGGAAGGGCTCTGTGGCGGCGGCCGTGAAGGTCGTGCCGGCCCGCATGTCGCGCGCGATGGTGACGAAGCCCTGGCAATAGGGATCGCGGGCCCGCACCGCATCGCCGAGCGTCTTCCAGGCGCCCACATCGGGCTGGGCTTCGACCAGCCACCAATCCGGCTGGATGCCGGCGCCGTAGATCAAGGCGACGAGGTCGGCCGTCATCTCGCCCTCGGCCGCGAGCGCCTCGACCATCAATTCGCGCCCCTCGGCCCGGCAGATCGCCGCGATGCGCTGGATCTCGGGCAGGCGCGTCGCGAGAGGCGTGCGCGCGTCGCCGCGTGCATTGGCGATCGTCTTGACGATCTGCGTGACCGGCCATTCCGTCGGGTTGGCCGCGAAGGCTTCGGGATCGTCATGCGGAAACTGCCGCGCGATCGTCAGCCCGCTTGCCTCGGCCGCGAACAGCGCCCCGCGCCCGAGTGCCCCGTCGAGGAAGACGCCATAGCCGGAACGATCATTCGCAGCTTTGCCGGCCGCCGCCACGACCAGCGCCTT
>JBDHTH010000235.1:0-5306 GCA_039808545.1 Phreatobacteraceae bacterium
CCTTCGTGCCGGCTGGCGCCATGGCCGCCATGTCTGAGGCCGTCCTGAAGGCGGTCGCGGCCGACGATGTCGCCGCGCTCGACCGCGCCCTGGCGGCCGGTGTCGCGATCGATGCCCGCGACCCGCAGGGCCAGACCGCGCTGCTCCTGGCCGTCGCCGGCAACCGTGAGAAAGTCGCACTGCGGCTGATCGAGGCCGGCGCCGATATCAACGCGGTCGCGGCCAATCACGACACGCCCTGGCTGCTCGCCGGTGCGCAGGGCCGTACCGCGCTGCTCGCCGCGATGCTGGCGACCGGCAAGGTCGACTACGCGAAGCGCAATCGCTATGGCGGCAACGCGCTGATCCCGGCCTGCGAGCGCGGCCATGTCGAGACGGTGCGCCTGCTCCTGGAAAGGTCGAAGATCGACGTGAACCACGTCAACAATCTCGGCTGGACCGGTCTGCTGGAGGCCGTGATCCTCGGCGATGGCGGGCCGCGCCATGTCGAGATCGTCAAGCTGCTGCTCGTCCATCGCGCCGATCCGAACCTGGCCGACCGCGACGGCGTCACGCCGCTCCAGCATGCGCGAAAGCGCGGCCAGGCGGCGGTGATCCGTCTCATCGAGGCCGCGGGTGGGAAATAGGCGGGCGCGGGTCGCGCCGCGCGCCGTGACGTCGTCGCCCGTGCTGGAACGGCGGGACCGGCTCGGCTGGGCGGCGCTGGCGCTTGGCGGCGCGGGTGTGCTGTATCGGGCGATCTGGATGACGATCGCCTTCGGTCAGCCCTTCGACGTCTGGGCGGGCCTCTCGGCGCGCTCGCCCGAGGCGATGCCGATCTGGACGGCCTTCGCGGCCGTGCCCGTCCTGCATTTCGTCGGCCTCGGGCTCGGCCTGGCATCGCTCCTCAAAGGCACGGAGCGCGGGATGGGCGGCCTCGTCCGCGACGTACTGCTGCTGGCGCTCGGCCGCTTCGCCGGCCGCATGGCCGGCCTTGCCGGAACGCTCATCAACGCGGCATTCCTTGGATTGGACATTTTCATCCTCTGGAACAAGCTTTAAACCGCTGCACAGAGGCTCCCGTGACCGATCTCTTCTCCGCCGCCGGACTTGCCGAAACCGCGCCGAGGCCCTTGGCCGACCGGCTGCGGCCGCGCACGCTTTCCGAGGTCGTCGGCCAGCCGCATCTGATCGGGCCGGACGGCATCATCACCCGCATGGTCGAGGGCCGCAGCCTCGGCAGCCTGATCTTCTGGGGGCCGCCCGGCACCGGCAAGACCACCGTCGCGCGCCTCCTGGCGGATGCGACCGACCTGCATTTTCAGCAGCTTTCGGCGATCTTCTCAGGGGTAGCGGATCTTCGGAAGGTGTTCGAGGCCGCCAAGGCCCGCCGCAATATCGGGCAGGGGACGCTGCTCTTCGTCGACGAGATCCATCGCTTCAACAAGGCGCAGCAGGATTCCTTCCTCCCCCATATGGAGGACGGCACGATCACGCTGGTCGGCGCCACCACCGAGAACCCGTCCTTCGAGCTCAACGCGGCGCTGCTCTCCCGCGCCCGCGTGCTGATCTTCAAGTCGCTCGACCCCGCCGCGATCGGCGATCTCCTGACCCGCGCCGAGGCGGCCGAGAACCGCAAGCTGCCGCTCGACGAGGATGCGCGCCTCGCCCTGATCCGCATGGCGGACGGCGACGGCCGCGCCGCGCTCACCCTCTCGGAGGAGGTCTGGCGCGCCGCCCGCGCGGGCGAGCGTTTCGACACCGCCCAGCTCACCGAGATCGTCCAGCGCCGGGCGCCGATCTACGACAAGGCCGAGGAGGGGCACTACAACCTCATCTCGGCGCTGCATAAATCGGTGCGCGGCTCCGATCCGGACGCGGCGCTCTACTATTTCTGCCGCATGGTCGATGCCGGCGAGAACCCGCTGTTCCTGGCGCGCCGCATCGTCCGCATGGCGGTCGAGGATATCGGCCTAGCGGACCCGCAGGCCCTCGTCGTCGCCAACGCCGCCAAGGACGCCTACGACTTCCTCGGCTCGCCCGAGGGCGAACTGGCGATCGCCCAGGCGGTCGTCTATGTCGCGACCGCCCCGAAATCGAACGCCGTCTACACGGCCTACAAATCCGCCATGGCGACCGCCAAGGAGGCGGGCTCGCTGATGCCGCCCGCCCATATCCTCAACGCCCCGACCAAGCTGATGAAGGAGATCGGCTACGGGGCCGGCTACGCCTACGACCACGACGCGCCCGACGCCTTCTCAGGCCAGGACTATTTCCCGGAGGCGCTTGGGCGCCGCACCTTCTACGACCCGCCCGAGCGCGGCTTCGAGCGCGATATCCGGAAGCGTCTCGACTGGTGGGCGAAGCTGCGCCGCGAGCGTGCGGGTGAGGAGTGACTTGCGCTGCGGCGCGTGGCGGTGTTGAAGGGCCCTGAGAGAACAGGAATCCGCGATTTTGGCCGTCGAGACCCGCAAGATCACCGAAGACGAAGACGGCATGCGCCTCGACCGCTGGTTCAAGGCGCATTACCCGGCGCTGCCCTTCGGCCATCTCCAGAAGCTGCTGCGCACCGGCCAGGTACGCGTCGACGGCGGCCGGGTGAAGGCCGAGACGCGGCTCGCGGCCGGCCAGACTGTGCGCGTGCCCCCGCTGAAACTCGATGAGATGGCCGAGCGCCCGCGGGCGAAAAGCACCGTCCGCGAGGGCGACGCGCGCCTCCTGAAGGACATGACCCTCTTCGAGGATCGCGACGTGCTGGTGCTGAACAAGCCGGCCGGCCTCGCGGTGCAGGGCGGCTCGGGCACGCATCGGCATATCGACGGCATGCTGGAGGCCCTCGCCACGCCCGACGGCGACCGGCCGCGCCTCGTCCACCGTCTCGACCGCGACACGGCCGGCGTGCTGCTCGTCGCCAAGACCCGCAAGGCGGCGGCCGACCTCGCCAAGACCTTCCGCTCGCGCTCGGCCCGCAAGATCTATTGGGCGCTGGTGCAGGGCGTGCCGCGCCCGGCGCAGGGCCGCATTTCCACCTACCTCGCCAAGACGGCGCGCGAGGAGGGCGAGACGATGCGCATCGCCGCCCATGGCGAGGAGGGCGCCCAGCACGCGGTAAGCTACTACGCGCTGATCGAGCGCGCAGGCGGCCGCCTCTCCTGGCTGTCGCTGAAGCCCGTGACGGGCCGCACCCACCAGCTTCGCGCCCATATGAGCCATATCGGCCACCCGATCGTCGGCGACCCGAAATACGGCCACCGGGCGCGCATGCAGGATGGCTGGGACCTGCCCGAGGACATGCCGGCCGGCCTGCACCTGCTCGCCCGCCGCCTCGTCATCCCGCATCCGCGCGGCGGCACCATCGACGTCACGGCGCCGCTCCCCGAGCATATGCGCCGCTCCTTCGATCTGCTCGGCTTCGATGCGTCGAGCTACGATCCGATCGTGGATTCGCCCGACGAATGAAAAAGCTCGTTCTCTTCGATTGCGACGGCACGCTCGTCGACAGCCAGCAGATGATCGTCGGCTCGATGAACGGCGCCTTCGCGGCGCTCGGCCGCACGCCGCCGACGCGCAGCGAGACACTGTCGATCGTCGGCCTGTCGCTGCCGATCGCGATTCGCGCGTTGGTCGGCACCGACGATCCCGACATCGCCGCGCTGGTGGAGGCCTACAAGACGAGCTTCCATCGTCTGCGGGCCGACCCGTCCTTCAGCGAGCCGATGTTTCCCGGCGCCCTGGCGACGCTCGATGCGCTCGCGGCGCGCGGCGATGTCGTGATCGGCATGGCGACCGGCAAGTCGCGGCGCGGCGTGAACATCGTCGTGGCGCATCACAAGCTGGAGAAGCATTTCGCGACCCTCCAATGCGCCGACGACGCGCCCTCCAAGCCCGATCCCGGCATGGTGCTGAATGCCTGCGCCGAGACCGGCATCGCGCCCGAGGACACGGTGGTGGTCGGCGATACGGTCTTCGATCTGATGATGGCGAAGGCGGCCGGCGCGGCCGGAATCGGCGTCGACTGGGGCTATCACCCGCGCGAGAAGCTGCTGGCCGCGCAGCCTCTGGCGCTGATCTCCGCCTTCGACGCGCTCATGGGCGTGCTCGACGCGCATTGGGCGGCGCCCCGACCGGTGATCCGCCATGTCTGACGACGAGCGCGTCGCCCCGCCGCCGCTCGACCGACCGGCGCTTCCCAAGCGGTTCTACCGCGATGCGACGGCCGAGCCGGCGGAAGGCGGCTACGCGCTGAGCCTCGACGGCCGCACCGCCCGCACGCCCGCCAAGCGCCCCTTCGTGATGCCCGATGCCGACATCGCGGCGCTGGTCGCCGCCGAATGGGCGGCGCAGAAGGATGTCATCGACCCGGCCGCCATGCCTGCGACCCGCATCGCCAATTCTATCATCGACGGCGTCTCGGATCGCCCCGGGGAGGTCGCGGCCGATCTCGTGCGCTATGCCGGCACCGATCTGGTCTGCTACCGCGCCGAGGGGCCCGAAACGCTGGCCGCCTCGCAGGCGCGGCATTGGGACCCGGTGCTGGCCTTCGCGCGCGAGAGCCTCGGCGCGCGTTTCGTGCTCGCCGAGGGGATCATCGCGGTGACCCAGCCCGATCACGCGCTGCGGGCGGTCGAAAGGGCGCTGCCGGCGGACCCTTGGGCGCTCGGCGCCTTGCATGTCGCGACCAGCATCGCCGGCTCGGCGCTGATCGCGCTGGCACTCGCCCATGGCGCGCTGAGCGCCGAGCAAGCCTATCGCGCCGCCTTCGTCGACGAGGATTTCCAGATCGCCCAATGGGGCGAGGATGCCGAGGCTGCGGCGCGCCGCATCGCCCTGAAGGGAAGCTTCGACGCCGCTGCCGCTATTTTAGCCGCGCGTCGGGCCGCCGGATCAGTTGTTCTGCCCGGCTGAATCTTGCTATTTCTCAATCATGCTCTGGCTTGAAATCGGGATCGTCGCGCTCCTCGTCATCGTCAATGGTCTGCTTGCGATGTCGGAGCTGGCGGTCGTCTCGGCGCGTCCCGCCCGCCTTCGGATCATGGCCGATCGCGGCGTGCCGGGCGCCCGCCGGGCCCTGGCGCTCGGCTCCAATCCGGGGCGATTCCTCTCCGCGGTGCAGATCGGCATCACGCTCGTCGGCGTTCTCTCGGGCGCCTTTTCGGGCGCGACCCTCGGCCAGCGCGTCAGCCAATGGCTGATCGTGCTCGGCCTGCCGGACGGCTGGGCCGATGCGCTCGGCGTCGGCATGGTCGTGGCCCTCATCACCTATGCGTCGCTGATCATCGGCGAGCTGGTGCCCAAGCAGATCGCGCTGCGCGACGCCGAGGGCGTCG
>JBDHTH010000236.1:0-5297 GCA_039808545.1 Phreatobacteraceae bacterium
AGGGCGATGCGGCGGGCGAGGCCATGCGAAAGCTGCTATCCTGTCGTTGACCGTGCGGAGCCGGTATCCTGTCGTTAACCGCACGGAAGCCGGGCGCGTGGCAGAAGGTTGCGATTCCGCGCTCCGTTTACATCGAACCGGGGAATCGCCAAGCGGCGGCGCCGCATGATGCGCGAGGGACCTCCGATATGGCCAGCGAAGCCCTTTCCGTCCTGCCGCTCGCACCCGACTTGCAGGGCGCTCTCCTCGCCTGGACCGCAAGTCTCGCGCATGAGCGCCGCATGTCGGCGAAGACCCTCGAGGCCTATCGCCGCGACGTCATGCAGCTCATGGCCTTTCTGGCGGCGCGCGAGGCGGCGCCCGTCGGCCTGCCGCTCCTCGCTACATTGAAGCCGCGCGACATCCGCGCCTTCATGGCGGCGCGGCGCGCTGAGGGCGTCGAAAGCCGGTCGCTGGCGCGGGGCCTCGCCGGGCTGCGGTCCTTCTTCCGCCATCTCGAACAGCGGGGCGAGGGCAGCGCCTCCGCCTTCATGGCGATTCGCGCGCCGAAAGTGGCGCGGCGGCTGCCGAAGCCGATCGCCGCCTCGGCCGCCCGCGCTATGACCGATACCGAGACCCGTACCGGCGAGGAGCGCCCCGCCTGGGTGCTGGCGCGCGACGCCGCCGTGCTCTCGCTGCTCTACGGCGCGGGCTTGCGCATTTCCGAAGCCCTGGCGATCACCGCCGAGGAGGCGCCGCGCGGCGAGGCCGGCGCCATGCTGCGCGTCACCGGCAAGGGCAACAAGACGCGCATGGTGCCGGTGCTGCCGAAGGTGATCGCCGCGATCGACGCCTATCGCGATCTCTGCCCCTATCGCCTCGCGCCGGGCGAGCCGCTGTTCCGGGGCGCCAAGGGCGGGCCGCTCTCAGCCCGCATCGTTCAGCTCGCGGTCGCGTCCTTGCGCGGCGCGCTAGGCCTGCCCGAGACAGCGACGCCGCACGCGCTGCGCCATTCCTTCGCGACGCATCTCTTAGGCCGCGGCGGCGACCTGCGCTCCATCCAGGAGCTGCTCGGCCACGCCAATCTCTCGACCACCCAGCTCTATACGGCGGTCGACGCGGCGCGCCTTCTCGACGTGTACCGCAGCGCCCACCGGCGAGCCTAGCGTCGCGGCGCCGTCCTCAAAGCGATCCAGAACGAGGCCTGCGCGATCAACCCGGCGCCCGCGACCACGACCGCAGCCGCGAAGGACGGGCTCGATCCGATGCCGACCAGCGCGGTGCACAGCGCGCCGATCGCCATCTGCGCGAAGCCGTAGAGGCCGGATGCGGAGCCGATCACCGACGGATCGGTGCTGATCGCCTCCGTGAGCGCGGCCGGCGAGGCCGTGCCGGCGCCGATCGTGAACAGCGCCATCGAGAGGAGCGTGATCGGCACCGTGAGATGCCCCGACAGGACTGCGGCGAGAAACAGGAAGGCCGCCGCGACGCTGCCGGCATTGGCGACGATCAGCAGGCTGCGTATGCGCACCCGCCCGATCAGGCGGGTCGCCAAGATGCTGCCGATCGCGACGCCGAAGACGAGGATCGCCATATAGGGCCCGACCTCATGCGTCGACCGCCCGAGCTCGTGGACGAAGATGAACGGCGCGGCGGCGACGAAAGCATAGAGCGACGTCGTCGCGCAGCCGCCGCCGATCGCGAAGCCGAGAAAGGCCGGCGAGCGTAGCAGCCGTGCATAGCTCGGCAGCAGGCTGACGCCCGTCTCCCCGCTCTTCACGCGCGTCTCCGGCAGCAGGCGCCAGGTGAGGACGAAATTGAGAAGCCCGAGGAGGCTGAGCAGCAGGAAGATCGCGCGCCAGCTGATCGAATTGGCGAGCACGCCGCCGACCAGCGGCGCGGTGCCGGGGCCGACCGCGACCATGAGGTTGAGGAGCGCCAGCCGCTTGGCGGTTTCCGAGCCGCCGGCCGTGTCGCGGACGATGGCGCGGCCGAGCACGAGACCCGTGCAGCCGCCGAGCGCCTGGAACAGCCGCGCCACGATCAGCGTGCGCACATCCGGCGCGAACAGCGCCATCAGGCTCGCCGCGACATAGAGCACGAGCCCGACCATCAGCGTCGGACGCCGGCCGAACCGGTCCGAGACCGGGCCGTAGACGAGTTGGCCGATCGCGAGGCCGATGATGTAGATGCTGATCGTCGCCTGGATGGCGCCAGCGCTGGCGCCGAGATCCGCGCCGGCGATCGGCAGCGCCGGCACGAAGATGTGCATGGCCAGCGTGCCGCTGAAGGTGAGCAGCGCGATCAGCCAGAGCGGAATCTGCGGCGGGCGCGGCGTCTCTTGAGCGGCGAGCGGAAGCGTCTCGGGTTTCATGCGCCGGCCTCCTCGCCGGAGGGCGCGAGCGCGGTGCAGACATGCCGCAGCACCCGCAGCGTCGCCGCGATATCGGCCTCCGAAAGCCCCGCGAACACGCCGTCGCGGACCTCCCGGGCGCGTGCCTCGACTTGCCCGATCATCGCCTGCCCGCTCTCCGTGATGAGGATCGCCTTGGCGCGGCGGTCGGCATCGACCTCGCGCCGTTCGACGAGGCCCGCCGCCTCCAGCGAATCGATGAGACGGACAACCGCCGAGCTGTCGAGCGACAGCGAGGCGGCGAGCTCCTTCTGCCGCATCGCCTCGGGCGCCCGCGCCAGACGGATCAGCGGTAGCCAGGTCGCCTCCGTGAGGCCGAAAGGCCGCAAGCCGCGATCGATCGCACGCCGCCATTGCCGGGTCGCAAGCGCGAGCAGGGATCCGAATTCGTTCCGGTTGATGGGATCGGCCGTCATGTGGAAGGTCATTTTCATTGCCATCATCAATAGATGATATGTCATCTATATAGGCATATCTGTTTCTTGAAGCGCGAAATTGCGGCACCTGCCATGCGCAACGCACTATTTCTCACTCAACGGTTGAGCAAGCATGCTTCGGCCGCCATCGAAGCCTCCCGGCGCTCGCAACCCTAGATTTGCGGTCGGCCGTCATCCGGCGCAGGTTCGCCGCGGCGGAGCGGCCCGTCCCGCCGCTATGGAGAGGTTGCCGTGTTTTGCGTGATTTTCGAGGTGCATCCGAAGGCAGCGCAATGGGATGCCTATCTCGGCTATGCGCGGCTGCTGAGGCCCGAGATCGAACGCATCGACGGCTTCCTCGACAATATCCGCTATCGCAGCCTCACCCGTCCCGGCTGGCTGCTCTCGCTGTCGCATTGGCGCGACGAGAAGGCGCTGGTGCGCTGGCGCGTGCAGGCGACGCATCACCACGCGCAAGAGAAAGGCCGCTTCGAGATCTTCGAGGATTATCACCTGAGGGTCGGCGAGGTGACGGCCGATTCACGCCTTCCAGAAGGCAGCACGCTTCAGGCGCAGCGTCTCGACGAGACCGCTGCCGGCGCCGCTGCCGCGACCCTGCTCGACACGTCCGTCGACGCCGAAACCGTGAAGAACCTTCCTCCGATTGAAATCGCAAGCGCCCTCGGCCTCCGCGAGGCCGAACCGGACCGCGTCGCCTGGGATGTCTTCGAAGCCATCCTGACGCCCGGCGACGTCATCCTGCTGCAATCCTGGCGAGATCGGTCCGCCGCGGAAGCCTCGGGGACCGCCCGGCCGGCGGAGGCCCGCTATCGGCAGGTCCGGATCATCCGCGATTACGGCATGTTCGACCGCCGCGAGGCGCCACAATACTACCCGGCGGTCGAGCCCGCGCGCGCCGCCGAAACGTGAGGGAGCGTCGTCAGGCCCCGAGCCGCGCCAGCGCCGCCTTGTCGCTGAGCGCGATGGAGCGCCGGCCGGCCGGCAGCGCGATGACGCCGGAGCGCTCCAGCGAGGTCAGGGAGCGCGACACCGTCTCGATGGTCAGCCCGAGATGGTCCGCAATGTCGGCGCGCGGCATCGGAAGCTCGATGCTGTGCCCGTCGCCGGGCAGCCGCGCCGCAAGGTCGAGCAGGAACGCCGCGACCCGGTCGACTGCATGCTTGCGCCCGAGCAGCAGGGCATGCGCCTCGGCCCGCTCGAGCGAGCGGATCATCGCGGTCATGATCTGCCGATGCAGCGGCTCGTCGTCCGGGGCCGGCCTGCCGAAATCGAGACGGCGATGCAGCGCCAACGCCGCGCCCTCGATCGCCTCCGCCCGGAAACGGTGGGCCGCCCCCGATTCGATGCCGAAAATTTCGCCCGGCAGGTGAAACGCGGCGATCTGCCGCTGGCCGTCGCGCAGGAGATGCACGCTGCGCACCACGCCCGACTTCACCCGGTAGAAAAAGGCCGCCGGATCGCCCTCCCCGAATACCCTTTCGCCCCTGCCAAAGACGCGCGTGAACCAGGGCGCCTGATCGGACGGCGCGCCGGCCGGCCGCATCCATCCCGGCATGGCACCCGCTGATCCGTTACGGCCTCGGTTCGCGGCAAGCTCGGTCTGCATGAAAGGCCTCATCCTCGGTCTCGCATCGGCAATGATCATACCTACGCGCCGGTGGCCTTCGGCAAAATTCAGGTATTCCCCCTAAGGGGATTCCCTTAGGTCGAGGATCGAAGCCCCGCCCGAGATCGTCAAACGGGCGGATTTTTCTTTATATTCAATTGATTGTCCCGATCCCTTCAATCGATCAGCAGCCGGACGCTTCCAGCGCGCCGCGAATGCTGTCGACCAGCGCATCATCGTCCAGCGGCTTCTCGAGGATCTGTCGGACGCCGGCCAGCGCCGCGCGCCGGCGGATCTCGTCGGTGATCTTCGCCGTGATCAGGATGGCCGGGAGCTCGACCTGGCGACGGCGCAGCCGCGCGATGAGCTCCACCCCGTTCATCGCCGGCATGTGATAGTCGACGACGAGGCAGCCGCTCCGCGGCAGCGCCTCATCGGCCAGGAGCTGCGCGCCGCCGCCATAGACGCGCACGGTCAGCGCCTCGAGCTCCAGGGCGAATTTCAACGATTGCCGGACGGCCTCGTCGTCGTCGACGACGATCACCATCCCGGTTGGCTGGCACATGCTGGCGATCCTGCTGCAAGCCCTGCCGAGCCTACGCCCGCGGGGAGCGCGCGACCTTGATTTGGCTCAAGCGGCGGGCGGCGACGTCCCTCGCCTCAGGCCCCCCCGACCGGCGGCCCGGAAAATCCGAGCATCAGTGCCGCCCGCACGAGCTCCGACAGGCTGCCGGCCTGCATCTTGGTCATCACATTGGCCCGGTAGATCTCCACCGTGCGCGGGCTGATGCCGAGGTCGTGGGCAATGCCCTTGTTGGCCTTGCCGGCGATGAGGCCCTCCAGCACCTGCCGCTCCCGGTCC
>JBDHTH010000237.1:0-5279 GCA_039808545.1 Phreatobacteraceae bacterium
CTGGAAGGCCTCACCAGCCTCGACTTCGTCTACATGGCGCTGACCGAGAACCCGGAATTCAACAAGGCGCTCGGCGTCAAGGAGGCGCGTCAGGCGATCGGCTGCGCGATCGACTATGACGGCATCATCAACAACCTGTGCGGCGGCGCGGCGGTCAGGCCGGCGAACTTCCTGCCGATCGGCGTCAACGGCTCGTCCGAGGAGATCGCCGGCCAGATCCGCTACAAGCAGGATCTCGACAAGGCCAAGCAGCTTCTCCAGAAGGCAGGCCTCGCCGACGGCTTCGAGTTCGAGATCGCCTACGGCAACGCGGCGGTCGCGGGCGTGACCTACCAGACGCTCGGCCAGAAGATCCAGGGCGACCTCGCGCGCGTCGGCATCAAGGTCAAGCTGAACCCGATGGATCAGGTCAACCTGCGCACCACCTATACGGGCAACAAGGCGCAGGGCGGCGTGCTGACCTTCTGGAACCCGCCGGCGGTCGAGAACCTGCTCTGGGCCGCCGCCACCGTCGAGCGCGTCGCCAAGCGCGTGCACTGGAAGGTGCCGGCCGAAACCGACAAGCTGGTCCGCCAGGCGGCCGCGACCGAGGACCTGAAGAAGGCCGCCGATCTCTGGGTCGAGTATCAGAAGAAGGTGGTCGACGAGGCCGTCTACTTCATCCTCTTCCAGCCGATCTACCAGATCGCGGTCCGGAGCACGCTGGCCAAGCTGCCGCTGACCGCCTCGGGCTGGCAGCTCGACATGGCCGATGTGAAGCCGGCGTAAGGCGCGACCAAGCGCTTCCAACGGCCGGGCGCGACGACCTCGCGCCCGGCCCTTCTCCACCGGAATGTCCTATGAAGATCCTGCTGACGCACGCCAACGAGATGCGCCGCCAATATTACGGCGAACGGGCGCTCGCGGCGCTCAAGGCGCTCGCCGAGGTCAAGCTCCACGAGCATGACGCGCCGCTCGCGCCCGAGGCGCTGGTCGCTGCCGCGCAGGACGCTGATTTCATCGTCTCGGACCGCATGACCGCCGGGCCGGCCGAGATCTTTCCGCGGCTGCCGAAGCTGAAGGCGTTCCTGCGGGTCGCGGTCGACATCCGCAACATCGACGTGCCGGCCGCCTCGCGCGAGGGCATCCTCGTCACGCAGGCTCGGCCCGGCTTCATGCAGTCGGTGAGCGAGATGGCGCTCGGCTACATGATCGACCTGTCGCGCGGCATCTCGCGCTCCGTGAAGGCCTATCATGCCGGCACCATGCCCGAGATCCGGATGGGGCGGCAGCTTCACGGCTCGACCGTCGGCATCATCGGCTATGGCAGCATCGGCCGCCGGCTCGCCGAGATGACGGCGGGGCTCGGCATGCGGGTGCTGATCGCCGACCCCTACGCGGCGGTCGAGGACCCGCGCCTAACGAAGGTGGATCTCGATACGCTGCTGGCCGAATCGCATTACGTGGTCTGCCTCGTCGTCGCCAACGAGGCGACCGAGAACCTGATGGATGCCTCGGTCTTCGCCCGCATGCGGCCCGACGCTTTCTTTCTCAACCTGTCGCGCGGCAATCTCGTCAACGACGCCGATCTCGTGGCGGCGCTGAAGGCCGGGACGATCGCGGGCGCCGCGATGGATGTCGGCCGCGCGAGCGACCAGATGCCGGCGCCCGAGCTCGCGGCGCTGCCGAACGTGGTCGCGACGCCGCATACGGCCGGCCTCACGCCGCCCGCGATCGAGGCGCAGGCCTTCGACACGGTCGGGCAGATCGCGGCGCTGCTGAAGGGCGAGATCCCGCCCGGCGCCGTCAACGCCGAACATTGGACGAGGCGGATATGACCTCCCTGCCGAAGCCGCGCCTTCAGGCGCCGAAAGGCACCTGCGACACGCATATGCATATCTACGACCCGCTGATGCCGGTCGCGCCGACCGCGCTCGGTCCGGGGCCGGCCTGGGCGAGCGTCTCGGCCTATCGCGCCGTGATGGCGCAGCTCGGTATCGAGCGCACGGTGGTCGTGCAGCCGACCAGCTACGGCACCGACAATCGCTGCACCGTGCAGGCGATCGCCGAGCTCGGCCTTGCGACGACGCGCGGCATCGCGGTGATCGACACGGACGTCACGGATGCGGAGCTGAGGCGCCTCGACCGGGCCGGCATTCGCGGCGCGCGGTTCCAGATGCTGCCGGGCGGGGCCATCCCCTGGGACATGCTGGAGCCGCTGGCGGCGCGGATCGCGCCGCTCGGCTGGCATTGCCAGGTGCAGATGGACGGGCGCCTGTTCCCCGAGCGCGAGGCGCTGCTGAAGAGGCTGCCGACGCCCGTGATGATCGACCATGTCGGCAAGTTCCTGGAGCCGGTGCCGGTCGAGCATGAGGGCGTCAGATCGTTGCTGCGCATGCTGGAGACGGGGCGCTTCTGGATGAAGCTCTCGGCGCCTTATGAGGTGTCCAAGGCCGGCCCTCCGCTCTACGAGGATGTCGGCGCGATCGCCAAGGCCTGCGTGAAGGCCAATCCGGAGCGGCTCGTCTGGGCCAGCAACTGGCCGCATGTCTCGGTGAAGACGCTGCCGGACGATGCCTTGCTGCTCGACATCCTGTTCGACTGGGTGCCGGATGAGGAAACCCGCCGGCGCATCCTGGTGGACACACCGGCGGCGTTCTACGGGTTCGAGGACTGAGTAATAGCTGCTCAGGCGGCCTTCACGCCGGTGCCGATCGGGCAGGAGACGCCGGTGCCGCCGAGGCCGCAATAGCCGGCCGGATTGCGGGCCAGATATTGCTGGTGGTAGTCCTCGGCGTAGTAGAACTCCGGAGCCTCGCGGATCTCCGTGGTGATGGGGCCGTAGCCCTTGGCGGCCAGCGCCTTGCCGTAGGCCTCCTTCGCGGCCTCGGCCTCGGCGCGCTGCGCCTCGCTCGTGACATAGATGCCGGAGCGGTACTGCGTGCCCATGTCGTTGCCCTGGCGCATGCCCTGCGTCGGATCGTGCGATTCCCAGAACACCTTGAGCAACTCGGTGAAGGAGATCGCCGAGGGGTCGTAGACGACCTTCACGACCTCGGTGTGCCCGGTCATGCCGGAGCAGACCTCCTCATAGGTCGGGTTGGGCGTATAGCCGCCCTGATAGCCGGCCGCCGTCACCCAGACGCCGGGCGTCTGCCAGAACTTGCGCTCGGCGCCCCAGAAGCAGCCGAGCCCGAAATAGACCGTCTCGGTGCCGTCCGGATACGGCCCCTTGATCGGGTGGTGGTTCACCACATGCTCGCTCGAGGTCGGGATGGGGGCCGCGCGGCCCTTCAAGGCATCGCTCGGGGCCGGCATCTCACCTTTCTTGCGGAACAGCATCATCTTTGGCTCCCTTCAACCTGGTCGAGATGGGATAGGTGCCGCGCCGGCGCAACGTCACGCGCGGTGTCGTGATCGGCCGAGCAACAGGAAGACGACCGCGAGGACGATCAGGAGCGGCACGGTCGGCGCCAGGAGAGCCGTTCCGAGCGCGGTGTCGCGCAGGGACGGCGACAGCATCGCTTGCACACTCGCGAGGCTGCGCGGCGCGAGATAGGTCCAGGCATCGCCCAGCGCCGAATAGACCAGCCGGCCCGCCGCGATCGACCGGGCGCCGTCGACCACGATGGCGATGAAGGCGCCGACGAGCGCGAGATAGCCGATCAGACGGAACGTGAAGCGGAACATTGCGGCCCTTCGATCAAGGCTTGGAGAATAATACGCGGCCGGCCGGCTGCAAGCGTCTTGGCGGGCTCCCTCAGCGGCTGGCGACGCCGTCAAGGCGCTCCAGCGCCGCGTCGAGCGTCGCGTCCTTCTTGGCAAAGCAGAAGCGCACCACGTGGCGCACCGGATGCTCGGCATAGAAGGCGCTGACGGGAATCGCTGCGACGCGGCGCTCCGCGACGAGGCGGCGGCAGAAGGCTTCGTCGTCCTCCTCGATGCCCGAGGCCGCGAGGTCGACGTTGAGGAAATAGGTCGCGGCGCTCTCCAGCACCGTGAAGCCGAGATCGCGCAAGCCAGAGGTGAAGCGGTCGCGGCTCCGCTGGAAATCGGCGCGGACGGCGGCGAAATGCGCGTCCTCCTTGGCGAGGCCGTAGGCGACAGCCTCCTGCAGGTTCGGCGGCGTCGTGAAGGTGATGAACTGATGGGCGCGGCCCAGCACCTTCAGGATCTCGGGGACCGCGCAGACGAAGCCGACCTTCCAGCCGGTCAGCGAGAAGATCTTGCCGGCCGAGCCGATCTTGACGCTGCGCTCGGCGAGCTCGGGGATCTCCAGCACCGAGACGTGGCGGCGTTCGTCGAACACCACATGCTCCCAGACCTCGTCGCTGACGACGACCGCGTCGGTATCGGCGAGGACACGGCCGAGCAGCGCCAGATCCTCGGCCGGCGTCATCGAGGCGGCCGGGTTGAGCGGGTTGTTCAGCAGCACGACCTTGGTCTTCGGGCCGATCGCGGCTTTCAGGCGCGCCTCGTCGAAGCGCCAGTCCGGCGGCGCGAGGTCGACGAAGCGCGGGATGCCGCCGGCCCGGCGCACCAGCGGCAGATAGGCGTCGTAGAAGGGCTGGAACAGCACCACCTCGTCGCCCGGCTCGATCAGCGCGAGGAGCGCCCCCGCGATCGCCTCGGTGGCGCCCGACGTGATCATGACCTCGGTCTCGGGATCGAGGTCGAGGTTCTGGAAGCGCTTGTAATGGGCCGCGACGGCGCCGCGCAGCACCGGCAGGCCGAGCATCGGCGGATACTGGTTCCAGCCCGAGACGACGGCCTCGGCGGCCTTGCGGCGGACATCCTCGGGCCCCGGATCGTCCGGAAAGCCCTGGCCGAGATTGACCGCGTCATGCTCGCGCGCCAGGCGCGACATGGTCTCGAAGACGCTTGTGCCGATGCCGGCGAAAACCTGGTTGAAGCGCTGCATTGGGGGCCCGTCAGTGCTTGTCGCTGTCTTCGCCCGGCTTGACGGGGACGACCTTCGGCACATGGTGATCGCCGGCGAGGCGGTCGGTGAGCGCCATGAACACGCCCGAGACCACGAAGACGATATGGATGCCGGCGAGCCACATCAGGTCGCGATCCGTCATCTTGTTGACGTTCATGAAGGCCTTGAGGAGCTGGATCGCCGAGATCGCGATGATCGAGGCGAGGAGCTTCAGCTTGAGGGCCGAGAAATCGATCTGGCCCATCCATTCGGGCCGGTCGCGATGATCGTCGACCTCCAGCTTGGAGACGAAATTCTCGTAGCCCGAGAACATCACCATGATGACCAGCGATCCGGTCAGCGAGAGGTCGATCAGGGA
>JBDHTH010000238.1:0-5275 GCA_039808545.1 Phreatobacteraceae bacterium
GGGCGAAAGCCAATCCGAAGAAGTTCATGTATGCGCGTCCCGCCAATTCGGGGCCGGGCCGCACCTTCCTGATGGGCTTGCCCTATCTCCTCGGCGACAGCGATCCGAAGGACCCAGTGAAGGGTTGGGACAAGACCTGGGCCTATCTCAAAGAGCTGCATCAATACGTGGAGTACTATCCGGCCGGCACCGGCGTCACGATGAAGGAGTTCGGCGAAGGCACGCGCGACATCATCGTCTCGACGACCGGCTGGGACATCAATCCGCGCGTCCTCGGCATCGTGCCGAAGGAGGCGAAGGTGCAGACCCTGAAAGGTTTCCGCTGGGTCGTCGACGCGCATTACCTCAGCATCCCGAAGGGCGTCGAGCCGGAGCGCCTCGCCGTGCTCGTCAAGCTGATCGGCCACATGCTCTCCAGGGAGAGCCAGGCCTATGCGTATGACGAGGGCTACTTCTATCCCGGCCCGGCCGTGAAGGACGTGCCGCTCTCCATGGCGCCGAAGGCGAGCCAGGATGCGCTGAAGGAATTCGGCCGGCCCGAATACGAGCAGCTCATCGCCGACAATCCGAAGGAGCTGCCGCTCGATCCCGCGCCGCTCGTCGCCGCCTTCCGGCGCTGGGATGAGGAGATCGGCGCCAAGAAGTAAGGCGCCGCACCGTCAGCTTTTAGGGCGCGCCGGACGGCGCGTCCCATCTCCTTCCGAACAGGCTCGATTTGCGATGAAGATCACGGCGTTCGAGACGGTCCAGCTACCGCATCTCAATAACATCATCTGGCTGCGCATTCATACCGACGAGGGGCTGATCGGCCTCGGCGAGACGTTCCGCGGCGCCGACGCGGTCGCGACCTATCTGCATCGCGAGGTCGCGCCGCAGCTGATCGGCAAGGACCCGCTGGCGATCGACGCGATCTCCAAGCAGCTCACCGAAACTTATGTCGGCTTCCGCTCCTCGGGCGTGGAGATGCGCGGCGCCTCGGCGGTCGACATCGCGCTGTGGGATCTGCTCGGCCAGTCGGTGGGGCGGCCGATCCACCAGCTTCTCGGCGGCCTCACGCGGCCGAAGATCCGCACCTACAACACCTGCGCGGGCTACACCTACAACAAGAGCGGCGCGCGCCGGTATATCGGCGACAAGGATACCGCCCAGGAGGGACCTTACGAGGACCAGATCGCCTTCCACCGCGATGCCGGCGCGCTGGCGCAGAGCCTTCTCGAAGAGGGCATCACGGCCATGAAGATCTGGCCGTTCGATCCCTTCGCGGTGAAGAACGGCGGCAATTTCATCCACCGCTCCGAGATCGAGGCGGGGCTCACGCCCTTCCGCCAGATCCGCGACGCGGTCGGCGACAAGATGGAGGTGATGGTCGAGCTCCACTCGATGTGGGACCTGCCTTCCGCGCTCGCCATCGCCCGCGCGTTGCAGCCCTTCAAGCCGTTCTGGTGCGAGGATGCGCTGAAGATGCAGGATCCGGAGGCGCTCGCCCTCTACGCGCAGCGCTCCGGCGTGCCGGTCTGCGCCAGCGAGACGGTGGCGACCCGCAGCCATTTCCTCGAGCTGCTGCGCAAGGGCGCGACCGACTACGTGATGCTCGACGTCTCCTGGTGCGGCGGCCTCTCCGAGGCGAAGAAGATCGCCACCATGGCGGAGGCGTTCCAGAGGCCGGTGGCGCCGCATGACTGCACCGGGCCGGTGGTGTTCGCGGCCTCGATCCATCTGTCGCTGAACCTGCCGAACGCGATCTTCCAAGAATCGGTGCGCGCCTATTATTCGTCCTGGTATCGCGACCTCGTCACCGTGATGCCGAAAATCGAGCAGGGCTTCATCTACCCGTTCGAGGGGCCGGGACTCGGCCTTGCGCTCTCGCCCTTCGTCCTGGAGCATCCGGACGCCGTCATCCGCAAGACCGGGAAGGACATGCTGTGATCGATTTCGCGACGGTCGTTCCGCTCGGCCATCAGGTCGGCGAGAGTCCGGTCTGGGACGAGCGGCGCGACATATTGTTCGTCGCCGATATTCCGCGCGGCAGGGTCCAGCAGCTCAAGCTCGACGGCACCCTGGTGCGGACGCATCAGCTCGACCGGCCGGTCGGCTCCTTCGGCCTCACCGAGAGCGGGCGGCTGATCGTCGGGCTCGGCCGGGCGATCGTGCTGTTCGATCCGGACTCGGAGGAAATCACGCATCTCGCCGACACGCCGGAGCCGGAGACCAACCGCCTCAACGACGGCAAGGTCGGGCCGGACGGGAATTTCTATGTCGGCAGCATGGACGACCGGCCGGAGCGCGCCCGGCTCGGCGCGCTCTACCGCTTCCGTGCGGCGGAGAAGCGTGTCGAGCCGATCGCGCGCGACCTGATCGTCTCCAACGGCCTTGCCTGGTCGCCCGACGGGCGGCGGATGTATCACTCCGATTCCCAGGACGCTCTGATCGATATCTATGATTTCGATCCGGCGACCGGCGCGATGTCCAACAAGGCGCGTTTCGCCGAGGTCGCCAACGAGACCGGCCGGCCGGATGGCGGGGCCTGCGATGCGAATGGCGACTACTGGAGCGCCGGCGTCTCGGCCGGCGTGCTCGTGCGCTATGCGCCGGACGGGATGATCGTCGACCGCTACAAGACGCCGATGACCGCGCCGACCATGCCGTGCTTCTGCGGCCCCGACCTGTCGCTGATCGCCGTCACCTCGCTCAACCGGCCGAGCCTCGTGCCGCATCCGACCGCGCTCGACGGCGCATTGGCGATCGGCAAATCGCCGGTGAAGGGCACTCCGATCCGCCGCGTGCCGGGCCTCTGAGCGATGGGCGGCCGCGAAAAGCCGGTGCTGATCACCGGCGCCTCGGGCGAACTCGCCGGGCGGCTGATTCCGGGGCTCGTCGCGGCCGGTTTCCGCCTCGTTCTGACGGATGCGCGGCCCTTTCCAGGGCCTGTTCCGGAGGGCGCCAGCTTCGTTGCGGCGGACCTCACGGACCGCGCCGGGTTCGCGGCGGCGTTCGCCGGGCCGATCGGCGCGATCGTCCATCTCGGCGGCATCCGCGTGGAGGATGACGCGGCGCGGATCGCCGAGGTCAATATCATGGGCGGCGTCGCGGTGTTCGAGCTGGCTCGCGCCAAGGGCGCGCGCGTCGTCTTCGCGAGCTCCAACCATGTCATCGGCTTTCATCGGCGCGACCGTCACCTGACCATCGCGGACGCCTATCGTCCCGACACGCATTACGGCCTCGCCAAGCTCCATACCGAGATGCTGGGGCGGCTGTATTTCGACAAATACGGCGTCGAGAGCGTGCATTTGCGGATCGGCTCCTGCCTGCCGGCGCCGCTCGACGCGCGGCATCTCGCGACCTGGCTGTCGCCGGCCGATTTCGTCCGCCTGGCGATCGCCTCGATCGAGGCTCCGGAGGCCGGGCACGCGATCGTCTGGGGCATCTCGGCCAATACGCGGCGCTGGTGGAGCGGGGACGACGCGGCGCGCATCGGCTACCGCCCCGAGGACGATGCCGAGCGCTTCGCCGGCAGCGTGCAAGAGGAGACGGGCGAGGCCATCGCGCTCCGGCACCAGGGCGCGGTCTTCTGCGCGGTGCCGTCCTGACGGCCGCTACGTAGAGTCCGCGCGGCGGACCGCGATGGCGCGGGCGACGCGGATCATGACCAGCGAGATCGCGATGCAGGCGAGGCTCATTGCGACGATCTGCCAGGCCATCGGCACGCCGAGATCGATCAGCACGCCCATGACACCGGGCGCGAGCGCACCCGTGAAGGCGATCGCGGCGGCCAGCATGGCGCGGATCGCGCCGAGATGGCGGATGCCGTAGACCTCGGGCCAGAGCGTGCCGTAGATCGCCAGCGAATAGCCGTTCGAGACGCCGAACAGCGCCATGAAGCCGAAGGCCGCCCAGGGCGCCGTCACGAAGCCGAGAAGCAGCCCGCCGAGCGCCATCGGCAGCAGGTAGAAGGGCAGCAGCCGCGCGGCCGACAGCCGGTCGATCGTCTGCCCGCCGATCACCGCGAAGACGAAGGTCAGTCCCGCCTCGGCGAGGAAGGCGGAAGCGAAAAGCTCGATCGGCCAGCCGCGCGTTTCGACGAAATGCACCTGGTGGAAGAAGATGCTGTTGCCGATGAAGGAGAGCGGCAGCGTGCCGAGCAGCATCAGGTAGAAGATCGGATCGCGCCGTACCTCGTCGGCCGTCCAGTCACGCGGTGCCGGCGGCTTGGCGCCGAGCACCGAGGATTGCGGCTGGCGCTCCACCGCCAGCAGCGCCGCGATCGCCGGCAGGGCCGCGAGGACGAGGATCGCGGCGACGAGGAACCAGACGTTGCGCCAGCCGAGCATCGCGGCGCCCGCGACGAAGATCAGCGGCAAGGTGCCTTCCGCGATATTGAGGCCGAGCGTGACCACCGATGCGGCGCGGCCGCGCTGTGCCGAGAACCAGCGGCCGACCGACGTGAAGGCGGTGTGCACCAGCATGCCCTGCCCGAACAGGCGCAGCAGGATCAGCGCCAGCAGGAGCAGCACGATATGGTGCGACAGCGCCATGACGAGCGCGCCGAGCGCCACCATCGGCAGCAGCCCGACCGCGATGGCGCGGACCGTGAAACGGTCGACGAGGACGCCGAGCTTGATAAGGCTCATTCCGGCGATCAGCGTGGCTGCGGTGTTGAGCGCCGCGAAGGCGCCGTGGCTGAGCCCGTACTCGGCGCGGATGGCGCCGCCCGATAGCGAGACGAAATAAGTCTGCCCGAAGCCCGAGCAGAGCGTCATCAGGAAGCCGCCCGCCAGCCAGCGGGCATTGTCGCGCAGGAAGCCGAGAAACCCCATGGCCTCCCGGCCCTCGATACTATCGGATCGCGGGCAGTCTAGATCACGCGGCGGGCGGGCGGCTGCGATCAATGCGCATGGCCCGCCCCCGAAATCTCCGGTACGGCGTCAGCCGGTCCGACGCGTCAGGCTTTGGCCGATTCGCGCGCCAACAGCTTCTGCCAGCGCCGGGCCTGGGCCCGCACGTTCTTCGGCGCGGTGCCGCCATAGGAGGTGCGGCTCGCGACCGAGCGCTCGACCGAGAGGACGCCGAACACCTCGTCGGTGATGCCGGCATGGATCGCCTGCATCTCGGCAAGCGGCAGCTTGTGCAGCATCACGCCCGCCTTCTCGGCCGCGCCGACGATGCGGGCGGTGACGTGATGAGCCTCGCGGAACGGCAGGCCGAGGCGGCGCACCAGCCAGTCGGCGAGGTCGGTGGCGGTCGCGTAGCCGGCGCCGGCCGCCTTCTTCATGGCGGC
>JBDHTH010000239.1:0-5275 GCA_039808545.1 Phreatobacteraceae bacterium
CGCCCAGCGGATATTGGCCTCCTCGTCGAAGCGCGCCTTGAGCTCCACCAGCGCCATCACGGACTTGCCGGCTTCCGCGGCCTCGGCCAGCGCCTTGATGATCGGGCTGTCGGCGGAGGTGCGGTAGAGCGTCTGCTTGATCGCAACGACATTCGGGTCGCGCGCCGCCTGCCTGAGGAAGTCGACGACGACGTCGAAGCTCTCGTAAGGATGGTGGACGACGAGGTCCTTCTGGCGGATGGCGCGGAAGATCTCGCCGCCATTCTCGCGGATACGCTCGGGATAGCGCGGCGCGAAGGGCTGGAACTTGAGGTCGGGCCGGTCGAGCGCGACGAGCTGGGAGAGCTCGTTCAGGGCCAGCAGCCCGGTGACCGGGAAGATCTCGTCCGGCTGCACCGACAGCGCCCTGGCGATGAAGGCCTGCAGCTCCTCCGGCATCGTGTGCTCGATCTCGAGCCGGATCACCGAGCCGCGCCGGCGCCGCTTCAGCGCCGTCTCGAAATGGCGGACGAGGTCCTCCGCCTCTTCCTCGATCTCGATATCGGAGTCGCGGATGATCCGGAACGCGCCCTGCCCGGTCACCGAATAGCCGGGGAACAGCTTGCCGATCGTCAGCACGATGATCTGCTCGAGCGTGACGAAGCGCTTGCCGCCGGTCTCGGCGAAATCCGGCAGCATGACGAAGCGCTCGATCTGGTGCGGCACGCGGATCAGGGCGCTCATCGTCTTCTGGTCGCGCGCCCTGAGGAGGCGTAGCGCGATCGTGAAGCCGAGATTGGGGATAAACGGAAACGGATGCGCCGGATCGATCGCGAGCGGCGTCAGCACCGGGAACACGTAGCGCAGGAAATGGTCCTCGATCCAGGCCATCTCCCCCTTGGTGATATCGTTGGAATCGAGAAGGATGATGCCTTCCAGGAGCAGCGCGTCGCGCAATTCGCGCCAGCGCCGCTGCTGGTCGGCCGCCAGCGCCGTCACCACCTCGCCGATCTTGACGAGCTGCTCGGCCGGCGTCAGCCCGTCCGGGCTCACATCGGTCATCCCCTCGCGCACCTGGCCGCGCAGGCCTGCGACGCGCACCATGAAGAACTCGTCGAGATTATTGGCCGAGATCGACAGGAAGCGGAGCTGCTCGAGCAGCGGATGCTCGGCGTTGGAGGCTTCCTCCAGGACCCGGCGATTGAACTGGAGCCAGGACAGCTCCCGGTTCACGAAACGCTGCGGGCTCTGCATCAGCGGATTGAGGATCTTCGGCTCGGGCTCGGCCCTGGCGCTCTTTAGCTGGGGCTCGGCGGCGCGCGGCTCGGACGCTCGTGCCGCCGGCTTCGCCGCCTTCTCGGCAACCGCGCGCGGCGCCAGCGCCTCGACCGGCTGCTCCGTCGTTTCGATCAGCACCGGCTTGCGCGACCTGACGTTTTCCCCCGCCATCGACGGCTCCCTTATCGACCTCAGCCATCCTGTGGCCGCGCTTCATGACATTATGACGACAGGCCGGCCCGCCGAGGCAAGGTCGCGCTTACGAGGGCAAGGTTGCCCTTACGAAGGCAAGGTTGTGCTTACGAGGGATCGTCCGCATCCACCTCCATCGCGCCGAGCACGCTGGTCACCAGCGGGCGCGTGATGCCGCGACGCTCCGCGAGCGCCATCCGGTCGGCGAGCTCGACGAAGCGGCGGCAGGCGACGAGCGAGCGCTCCAGCCGCGCCACGACGGTCTCGATGACGCCCGGCTCCACCGCCAGTTGCCGGTCGAGGAACAGCTTGACCAGCACGGCGCGCACCAGCGCCTCGTCGGGCGCCTCGATCGCCACGTTCGGCAGCGCCCTGAGCCGCGAGGCGAGGTCCGGCAGCGTCACCGGCCAATAGGCGGGTGAGCGCCGGGTCGCGATCAGCAGCCGTCCGCCGCGCTCCTTGACGAGGTTGAGGAGGTGGAAGAGCGCCCGCTCGTCGAGGCTGCCGCCCTCCCCATCGTCGAGCGCGATCGCGCCCGCTTCGGCCGCGAGCGGCGCATGCGCGATATCGAGCGCCGCCATGTCGAGCCGGTGGGCTCCGGTCGCGGCGGCGAAGATCTCGAGCAGATGCGACTTGCCCGATCCGGCCGGCCCGACCAGCGCCAGGGCGGGGCCGGGCCATTCGGCCGGATGCTCCACCATCGCGAGCGCCATCTCGTTCGACGGCGCCGACAGGAAATCGTCGCGCCCGAGGCGCGCCGCATGCGGGAGATCGAGGACGAGCTGGCGGGATGACGGCCGCGCCGTCATTGCGCGCTTCCGGGCGGCGGCTTTTCGGCGCCGTAGATGTCGCTCGCAAGATAGCGCCCGACGATAAAGCGCAGCAGCACGCCGATCGCCGCCGCGACCGGCACCGCCACGAGCACGCCGATGAAGCCGAACAGGTAGCCGGCCGCGAGCAGCGCGAACATCACCCAGACCGGATGCAGCCCGACGCTTTCCCCGACCAGCTTCGGCGACAGGATGTAGCCTTCCAGGATCTGGCCGATCCCGAACACCGCGAGGACCAGGAGGATCGAGCTCCAATTCGGGAAGAACTGCACCACCGCGACGGTGGCCGCCAGCACGAAGCCCGAGACTGCCCCGACATAGGGGATGAAGGAGAGCAACCCGGTCGTGACGCCGATCGAGACGCCGTAATTGAGGCCGACCAGCCAGAGCGCGATCCCGTAGAAGGCCGCCAGGATCAGGCAGACCGTGCCCTGCCCCCGGAAAAAGGCCGTGAGCGTCCGGTCGATGTCGCGGGCGAGCGAGCGGACGGTCTCGCGATGCTCCACCGGCACCAGCGCGTCGACCTGCGCCACGAGCTTGTCCCAGTCGACCAGGATGTAGAACGCCACGATCGGCGTGATGAACAGCAGGGCCAGCACCGCGATGATTGCCTGCCCGCCCGTCACGACGGAGTTGAGCACGCTCAGCGCCCAGCTCGTCGCCTGCGGCACGAAATCGCTCAGCATGCGCTGGATGTCGGCGAGCACCTTCTCGCCGAGCGTCGGCTGCAGCCATTCGCGATACTGATGCGTGATGATCACCTGCAGGCGGGCGACATAGTCGGGGATCGCCTGCACGAGGCCGATGAGCTGCCCCGTCAGGAACGGGATCACCACCACGAGCGCGACGATGAACAGCACCAGCCAGATCGTCAGGATCGTCAGCGAGGCGAAGAGCCGCGACATGCCGAGCCGCTCCAGCCGGTCCGCGACCGGATCGAGGATATAGGCGAGCACCAGCGCGGCCGCAAAGGGCAGGATCATGCCCCGAAGCAGGTAGAGGCACAGCAGGATCGCGCCCAGCATCGCGGTCCAGAAGATCGCGTGTCGCTTGCCGATGGTCATACCGGGCCTCTCGCGGGGCGTCTCACGCGGCCATATGGCGCGTCCACTGTGCGAGATAGGCGGCTGCCGAGCCGACCGTCAAGGCGGCGACCGCGTAGGAGCCGTAGACGATCGGCCCGGCGAGATCGAGGCCGAACCCGCTGGAGCCGAGCACGACGCCGGCCAGGAGGATCTGCGCCAGCGTGTTCGCCTTGGAGATGATCAGCGGCGCGATGTTGAGCGGCTTGCCGATCACCCAGGCGAGCACCACCGCGCCGATGATCATGATGTCGCGCGACACCACCGCGATGACCAGCCAGGCGGGCAGCACCTTCAATATGCCGAGCGTGACGTAGATGGAGACCAGCAGCGCCTTGTCGGCGAGCGGGTCGAGATAGGCGCCGAGCTCGGTCTTCGCGCCCCATTGGCGGGCGATGAAGCCGTCGACGCCGTCCGTCACCCCGGCGACGACGAACAGGATGAAGGCAGTCAGCGGCTGGCCGGAGGCGATCGCCCAGATCACGAACGGGACGAGCACGATCCGGAAGAGCGTGAGGAGATTGGGAACGTTCACGGCATTCTGCGAAATGAGCCCCGCCCCCTCGCCCGCCTGCTTGCGACCGCGCCTGAAGCGCGCAAAACCGATGCGCATTTCGCTCATGCTGCTTATTTAGCAGCCGAAGGCGGCTCTGCAATCGCCGGACACCCTCCATATGGCGCTTTCCCCGCGCAAAACCGCATGCCCCCATTGCGCCGGCTGCCGCCGCCCGCTAACTCGGCGCCACGGATGGAGAGCGACATGGCGGATCTGCCAGCATCGAAGAACGGCCTGACCTACGCTGAGGCGGGCGTCGATATCGACGCCGGCAACCGCATGGTCGACATGATCAAGCCGCTGGTGCGCGCCACCGCCCGTCCGGGCGCCGATGCCGAGATCGGCGGCTTCGGCGGCCTGTTCGACCTGAAGGCGGCGGGCTTCAAGGACCCCGTGCTGGTCGCCGCCAATGACGGCGTCGGCACCAAGGTGAAGATCGCCATCGACACCGGCATCCACGACACGATCGGCATCGACCTCGTCGCCATGAGCGTCAACGACCTCGTCGTGCAGGGCGCCGAGCCGCTGTTCTTCCTCGACTATTTCGCGACCGGCACGCTCTCGCCGGAGGTCGGCGCGGCGGTCGTCGCCGGCATCGCGCGGGCTTGCCGGGAAGCGGGCTGCGCGCTGATCGGCGGCGAGACCGCCGAGATGCCGGGCCTCTACGCCGAGGGCGACTACGACCTCGCGGGCTTCGCGGTCGGCGCCGCCGAGCGCGGGCAGTTGCTGCCGCGCCCCGGCATCGGCGCCGGCGACGTGCTGATCGGCCTTGCGTCCTCGGGCGTGCACTCCAACGGCTATTCGCTGGTCCGCCGCATCGTCGCGGCCTCCGGCCTCGACTATGCCGCCCCCGCCCCCTTCGCGCCCGAAATCTCGCTCGGCCGCGCCCTGCTCGCCCCGACCCGCCTCTATGTGAAATCGCTGCTCGCCGTGCTGCGCGGCAAGCATGGCGGCGCCGTCAAGGCGTTGGCGCATATCACGGGCGGCGGTTTCCCGGACAATATCCCGCGCGTCCTGCCCGACGGGATCGGCGCCCGCGTCGATATCTCGGCCATTCCCGTGCCGCCCGTCTTCGGCTGGCTGGCGCGGACCGGCGGGGTGGCGGAGCGCGAGATGCTGCGCACCTTCAACTGCGGCATCGGCATGATCGTGGTCGCCGCCGCCGAGGCGGCCGATGCCGTGCTCGGCGCCTTCCAGGCTGCCGGCGAGACGGCGGTGCGCCTCGGCGTGCTGCAATCCGTGCCCGAGGGCGCCGAGCGCGTCGCCTATGACGGCGCGCTGAGACTCTGACCGCCATGGGCCTCAAGACGGCTATCCTGATCTCAGGGCGCGGCTCCAACATGAGCGCGCTGCTCGAC
>JBDHTH010000240.1:0-5248 GCA_039808545.1 Phreatobacteraceae bacterium
GAGGCGGTCCTCCCCGTCAAGGCGCGGCGTAAGGCGCCATGACGCAGCGAGAGTGTCATTTAGCGATACGTCCCCGCTCTGCCGACGCTCAGCCGAACGCCAGCATGGCCCGCATCCGCTCCCGCTCGTGAGCGCGTCGCAGCTTCCGGCGATCGTCCCGAAGGCCCAAACGACCGTACTGCGCATTATCGCATGCCTTACGGATTGCCGGCTCCCAAGTGTCCGGATAGCTCCTGCTCCGCACGGATGGCTCTCGTCTCGATCGTCAACTGGTCCAGCCGCGCTTTGCCCATGCCCTCCGATCTTCCGGTTGCTCGTCTTCAAGCCGAAAGCCGGATCGGCCGGCCCGGCACGATGTGATTTGCGGCCGCTACGATGGCATCAGCGTCGATCTCGAAATGCCGATAGAGGTCGGCGATGGTTCCGGTCTGCCCGAAATGCTCCACGCCCAGCGGCACGGTGCGGTGCCCCGAAACGGCGCCCAGCCAGGAGAGCGTTGCAGGGTGGCCGTCGATGACCGTGATCAGCGTGCAATGACGCGGCAAGGCGTCGAGCAGGCGCTCGGCATGGCTTCGCGCATCGGCGTTTCCGCGCGCCCGCGCGCGCCGCGCCGCGGTCCATCCCGCATTCAGCCGGTCGGCTGAGGTTACGGCCAGAACACCGATGTCGCGACGGTCGCCGGAAATCCGCCCTGCGGCCTCGATGGCCTCGGTGGCGACCGTGCCTTGATAGGCGATCACCACCTCCGCGTTCGGCCCGGGCTCGCGCAGCCAGTAGGCGCCGTCGATCACCCCTTGCGCAAAACCCCGCCCCTTACGGAAAGCGGGCTGTTCCACCGGGCGCGTGGACAGGCGCAGATAGATCGACCCGCCGGTCTCGTCCCGCAGCCAGGTGCGCTCGTCCGGATCGCCTTCACCGTCGCGCTGGAGATAGTCGAAGCTCCAGTCCATGATGACCGAAAGCTCGTCCAGGAAAGCGGGCTCGAAGGCGGCGAGGCCGTCCTGCGACATACCGATCAGCGGCGAGCCGATCGACTGGTGCGCGCCGCCCTCAGGCGCCAGCGTGATGCCCGACGGCGTGCCCACGAGCATGAAGCGGGCCCCCTGATAGCAGGCGTAATTGAGCGCATCGAGCCCGCGCGCCACGAAGGGATCGTAGACCGTTCCGATGGGAATGAGCCGCTCGCCAAACAGAGAGTGCGATAGGCCCGCGGCGCCGAGCATCAGCATCAGGTTCATCTCGGCGATGCCCAGCTCCACATGCTGGCCCTGCGGCGAGAAGGCCCATTTCTGGGTCGAGGGGATGCGTTCGTCGCGGAAGGTATCGGCACGCGCGTCGCGGGCAAACAGGCCACGCCGGTTGACCCATCCGCCGAGATTGGTCGACACGGTCACGTCGGGTGAGGTGGTGAGGACGCGGTCGGCGAGCGGGCCGCCCACCCGTGCGATCTCGTCGAGGATCTTGCCGAAGCCTGCCTGTGTCGAGAGCATCCGGTCGGAGAGCACGACAGGCGCCGGCTTCGACACGGCCGGCGCCGTGAAGCGGCGCGGCCCCTGCGCGAAGAACGGCACCTTGTCCAGAAAGGCGCGAAGGCCGGTCTTGTCCGCCACGGTCGCAAGCGGCTCCCACTCCTCGCCGTCGGCCACGCCCATGCCGGCGCGGAACGTTTCCATCTGCGCGGGCGTCATCAGGCCTGCATGGTTGTCCTTGTGCCCGGCGAGCGGCGTGCCCCAGCCCTTGATCGTATAGGCGAGAAACAGCGTCGGTTCCTCACCCGTGGCGGCGTCGAAGGCTTCGCAGAGCGAGGACACGCAATGGCCGCCGAGATTTTCCATCAGGGCTGCCAGTTCCTCGTCGCTGCGGCGCCCGATCAGCGCCGTCACGTCACCTTGATCGCCGAGATCATCCATCAGGCGCTTGCGCCAGGCCGCACCGCCCTGGAAGGTCAGCGCCGAGTAAAGCGCATTGGGGCAGGCGTCGATCCAGTCGCGCAACGCGCCGCCTCCCTTTTCCTCGAACACCGCGCGCTGCAAGGCGCCGTATTTGAGGCGCACGACCCGCCAGCCGAAGGCCGAGAAGATCGCCTCGATACGGCTCCAGAGCCCTTCGCGCACCACGCCGTCGAGGCTCTGGCGGTTATAGTCGATCACCCACCAGACATTACGCAGATCATGCTTCCACCCTTCCTGCAGGGCCTCGTAGATATTCCCCTCGTCGAGCTCCGCATCGCCGATCAGCGCGATCATGCGGCCCTCGACGCCGTGGCCCCAGCCATGGCCGCCGAGATAGTCCTGCGTGATCGACGCAAAGATCGGCAGCGCGGCGCCTAGTCCGACCGAGCCGGTCGAGAAGTCCACGTCATCCACGTCCTTGGTGCGCGAGGGATAGCTTTGCGTGCCGCCATAGCCGCGAAAGTTCTTCAGCTTCTCGAGCGGCAGGTTGCCCATGAGATATTGGATCGCGTGAAAGACAGGGCTCGCATGCGGCTTTACCGCGACGCGGTCCTGCGGCTTGAGGACATGGAAGTAGAGCGCGGTCATGATCGCCGCCATCGAGGCCGAGGATGCCTGATGCCCGCCGACCTTCACCTCTCGGTCAGCTTTTTCGCGCAGGTGGTTAGCATTGTGCACTGTCCAGCAGGACAGCCACAGCAGCCGGCGGTGGAGAGTTTCCAAATGCGAGAGTTCAGCCATCGCCCGCTTCCTTTTTGCAGCCAAGGAGACCGGCGCATCCAGCGCCGGCGTCAGATCGGCCATTATATCTTCCGCTTCCTCCAGGCCACAGGACCAGCTTCGCGATCTCGAGAAGCGCGCGCAGGCCGCGATAAGGGCGACTGCTCCTCCCGTCAGCATGAGGCCCGGCCGTGCCAGGCGTCGGGCGGGCGCCGGCACGGCTGGGGGCCGTCCGCCGACGCGCAGGCGCGGCACGAGCCATATCAGGAGCGGCGCGCCGAGCAGCGCCGTCAGCGCGCCGGTCGGAATCGCCGGCCCGCCCGCAAGCGCCAACAATTGCAGCGCTCCATCGACCCTCCACAGCAGGCCCGCGCCGAGCGCCATGCTCCCCCTGGATGATCTCGATGGCTACGATGAGCTGCCTTTCATCGCCGGCGCGGTACGGAGCAAAGTCATAGATCTTCTGCCGGGTATCGAGGGTTAGGTCCGTCCGGCCGCTGGCAAGAAGGCCATATGCGAGACAGGCGGCTCCAGCCGCCGTGCGGCTCTGCGCCAGCTCCATCTGCCCCGAAGATGGACTACAACACCCACCGGCCGCATACGAGCCTTGGCGGCCTTACCCCGAACGAGTTTACAACCCGGTCCAGGGCGGGCCATATCGAGAACAGAGTCCAGTTATAAGCGCGGGCAAACAGGGGGCAACGTCACGCGGCACCCTAAGGCATCGTCTGCCCACCGTTCACTTCGATCGTCTGGCCGGTGATATACCCGCTCATCGCCTCGCAGGAGAGGAACAGATAGGGCCCGGCGCATTCGTCCGGATCGCCGAGCCGGCCGAGCGGCACGGTTTCCCGTGCAGCATCGAGCCACTCCTGCGAGGACCGCGTGAGATGAAACGGCGTCATGATGACGCCCGGCGAGATGGCGTTGACGCGAATGCCGCGCGCCGCGAGATCGCGCGCGAGACCGCGCGTGACATTCGCCACGAAGGCCTTGGCGCCGGCATAGAGAAGCGCCGTCGGGCTCCCAGTCCGCGCCACGTAGGAGACGGCGTTCACGATGGCGCTGCCCGGCCGCATATGCGCGGCCGCCGCCTTCGACATCACGATGACCGAACGGGCGTTGAGGTCGATGACGGCGTCGAACAGCGCGGCGTCGATCTCGTCGAGCGAAGCCCGTCGCACGGGGCCGCCGGCATTGTTGATCAGCACGTCGAGCCCGCCCATCCGGGCCGCCGCCTCGTCGACGACGCGGCGGGCCTGCTCGGGATCGGAGACATCGCCCTGGACCGTGAAGGCCTCTCCGCCATCGGCACGAATGTCCGATGCGATGCGCTCCGCGCGTTCCGCCCCGGAATGGAAATGAACGGCGACATGCGACCGGCAGCGGCCGAAGGCACGCGCCACGGCCTCGCCTATGCCCTGGCTCGCGCCCGTCACCAGCACGCGCCGGCCTTCGAGGGAGGACAGCATGCCGCTCACGGCTCCGCCCGGGCGACGAAATGTCCAGGCGCGACCTCCACTAGCGGACCGCGGCCGCCATGCCCGTCCGGCGCCTCGTCGCGCCAGCGGGCCGCGCGCTCGCGCTCGGCGGCGGGATCGAGCAGCGGGATCGCGGCGAGCAGGCGCCGCGTGTAGGGATGGCGAGGATCGACGAAGAGCCGCTCGGTCGGTGCGAGCTCCACGATGCGCCCGGCGCTGAGCACCGCCACGCGGTGGCAGATGCGCCTGACGACCCTCAAATCATGCGAAATGAAGATGTAGGAGAGCTTCAGCTCGTCCTGAAGGTCCATCAGCAGATTGACGATCTGCGCCTGGATCGACACGTCGAGCGCCGATATCGGCTCGTCCGCCACGACCAGGCGCGGCCTGAGGGCGATGGCGCGCGCGATGGCGATGCGCTGGCGCTGCCCGCCCGAGAACTGGTGCGGATAGCGGCGCGCCGCGGCCGGGTCGAGCCCGACCTTGCGCAGCAGGTCCGCGACGGTCTCGGCGCGTTCGGCGCGGCTGCCGACGCCATGCACCTCCAGCGGCTCGGCGATGAAGGCGCCGACGCTCATCCGGGGGTTGAGCGCCGCGTAAGGGTCCTGGAAGACGATCTGCATCTTGCGGCGCGCGGCGCGCAGCCCGGACGATCCGAGGCGGGTCAGATCCTCGCCGTCGAGCCGCACGGTCCCGGCCGAAGGCTTCGGCAGCATCAGGACGGCACGGCCGATCGTGCTCTTGCCGCTGCCCGACTCCCCCACGAGCCCGAGCGTTTCGTTCTCCGCCACGTCGAAGCTGACATCGTCGACGATGGTCGTGCTGCCGCGCCCGAGTCCACGCGCGGCATAGATGCGGCTGAGGCCGCGGACGGCGAGAAGCGGCGCGGGCTGCGATTGGCTCACGGCCTCTCCCCCATCCAGGCATCGGCCGGCAGATCGTACCAGGCCGCGACGAGATGGCCCGGCGCGCCGCCGGCGACGGGCCGGAGCGGCGGCGCCTCGATCCGGCATCGCTCGGTCGCATAGGGGTTGCGCGGCGCGAACGCATCGCCGCGCGGCGGCTTGCGCATGTCGGGCGGCTGGCCCTGGATCG
>JBDHTH010000241.1:0-5247 GCA_039808545.1 Phreatobacteraceae bacterium
GCGATCAGCTCCATCGGACAATTCGCCGGCTTCGTCGCGCCCTATATCATCGGCTATCTCAAAGGCTCGACCGGATCCTTCTCGGCAGGCCTGATCGCCACCAGCATCATGGGCGTGATCGGCATATTCGTGCTCCTGACGCTCATTCCCACGGTTCGCTGGGAGCCCGACAGGGGCACCGTCGGTCATTGACCGTCGGCCGCGTCTGGTCGACGCATTACATGCTGCGGCGAGGGGCATGCCGCCTCCTCGCCGCAGCCGTTTCGACCGAGCGCCAGCGTCCGTCGGGGTGCGCTTCGAGGATCTGAGATCTGGAAAGATTCACCGATCAGATGATTTCATCCGATCGGATCTTGCTCTATGAGACAATCTGGACAGATCACATAGAAGGCCGATGGAACGCGAACTCCCCCCGGCGGGCCGGGACGATCTTTTGGCGAGCCGACCGAAGAGCCTGGGCGCGCCGCGCTCCGTCTACGTCAAGTCCTACGGCTGCCAGATGAACGTCTATGACGCCCAGCGCATGGTCGATACGCTGGCGGCGGACGGGTATGTCGAGGCTGAGAGCCCCGAAGAAGCCGATCTCGTCATCCTCAATACCTGCCATATCCGCGAGAAGGCGGCCGAGAAGGTCTATTCCGAGATCGGCCGCATCCGCGTGCTGAAGGAGGAGCGCCTCGGAACGAACCGCCCGCTGATGCTGGCGGTGGCGGGCTGCGTCGCGCAGGCCGAGGGCCGCGAGATCGTGCGCCGCGCCCCGGCCGTCGATCTCGTCTTCGGGCCGCAGAACTACCACCATCTGCCGGATCTCGTGGCGCGCGCCGCCGACCGGCCGGGCGTCGTCGACACGGAAGTGCCGGACGAGGACAAGTTCGACCATCTGCCGGCGCCGAGCGCCGCCAAGACCCTGTCGCGCGGCCTCTCGGCCTTCCTGACGATCCAGGAGGGCTGCGACAAGTTCTGCTCGTTCTGCGTCGTGCCCTATACGCGCGGCGCCGAGATCTCGCGCCCGGCCGCGCGGATCGTCGCGGAGGCGGAGCGTCTCGCCGAGGCGGGGGTGCGCGAGCTGACCCTGATCGGGCAGAACGTCAACGCCTATCACGGCGCAGGGCCGGGCGGACGGGCCATGACGCTGGCCGCGCTGTGCTACCGTCTCGCCGACGTGCCGGGCATCGCGCGGATCCGCTACACGACCTCGCATCCCAACGACATGGGCGAAGACTTGATCGCGGCGCATCGCGACCTGCCGGCGCTGATGCCCTATCTGCACCTGCCCGTGCAGGCGGGCTCGGACCGCATCCTCGCGGCGATGAACCGCAAGCACACCGCCGACCACTATCGCCGGATCGTCGAGAAAATCCGCGATGCGCGGCCCGACATCGCGCTCTCGTCCGATTTCATCGTCGGCTTTCCGGGCGAGAGCGATGCCGATTTCGAGGCGACGATGCGGCTCGTCGAGGATATCGGCTTCGCGGCCGCCTATTCGTTCAAATATTCGCCGCGTCCCGGCACGCCGGCCGCCGGCAAGGACGGGCAGGTGCCCGAGGCCGTGAAGGACGAGCGGCTCCAGCGCCTGCAGGCGCTGATCAACCGCCAGCTCACGGATTTCAACGCCTCCTTGGTCGGACGCATAGTCGATGTGCTGTTCGAGAAGGCGGGCAAGAAGCCGGGGCAGATGGTCGGGCGCTCGCCCTATGTCCAGGCGGTGCATGTGCAGGGGCCGCAGAGCCTTGCCGGCACCATCGCGCCGGTGGCGATCACCGGGCGCGGCACCTATACGCTGAACGGCGAACTCATCGATTCTGGCGCCGCGCGGCGCATGGCGGAGGTGGCGTGAAAGCAGCGAAGAAACCGCATGGCGCGATCCGTCCCGGCCTGCCGGTCGACGAGGCGATCGTCGCCTTCGACGACAACAACCTCGCGAGCCAGCTCTTCGGCCGCTACGACCAGAACCTCGCGATCCTGGAGCGCACGCTCGGCGTCGAGGCGACGGCGCGCGGCAACCATGTGCATCTGAAGGGCGCGCAGAACGGCATCGTATTGGCGCAGCGCGTGCTGGAGCAGCTCTATGCGCGGCTCGAATCGGGCCAGCCGATCGATGCCGGCGACGTCGACGGCACGGTCCGCATGGCGCTGGCCCAGGGCTCGCTCTTCGCGGGCGAGGCGCCGCTCGCGGCCGGCCACGAGGAGATCGCGACCCGCAAGCGCACCGTCAGGGCGCGCACGCCGGCGCAGGACGCCTATATCAAGGCGCTGAAGCGGCACGAGCTGGTCTTCGGCCTCGGCCCTGCCGGCACCGGCAAGACCTGGATCGCGGTCGCGCAGGCCGTGTATCTCCTGGAGCGCGGTGAGGTCGACCGGCTGATCATCTCGCGCCCGGCCGTGGAGGCGGGCGAACGGCTCGGCTTCCTGCCGGGCGACATGCGCGAGAAGGTCGACCCCTATCTGCGCCCGATCTACGACGCGCTGTTCGACCTGATGGACGCGCCGAAGGTGGAGCGGGGCCTGCAATCCGGCATGATCGAGGTGGCGCCGCTCGCCTTCATGCGCGGCCGCACCCTCGCCAATGCCTGCGTCATCCTCGACGAGGCGCAGAACACCACCTCGATGCAGATGAAGATGGCGCTGACCCGCATGGGCGAGAATTCGCGCATGATCGTCACCGGCGATCCGAGCCAGATCGACCTGCCGCCGGGCATCAAGTCCGGCCTCGTCGAGGCGACCGCGATCCTGGAGGGCGTCGAGGGCATCGCCTTCGCGCGCTTCAGCGATGTCGACGTGGTGCGCCATCCGCTCGTCGGGCGGATCGTGCGCGCCTACGATTCCGCCGGGCGGATCCGGCCGAAATCGGACCCGAAACCATGAAGGACGAGCCGCTCCTGGAGGTCGACACGGTCGTGCTGGCGGACGCCTGGAGCGAGGCCGGCGATCTCGTGCCGAAGCTCGAAGCGGCGGCCCGCGCCGCCGCCGGAACGCCGACCCAGCCGACCGACGTCGCGCTGGTGCTGGCCGACGACGCCAAGGTCATGGCCCTGAACCGCGACTATCGCGGCAAGGCGAAGCCCACCAACGTGCTCTCCTTTCCGGCCGATCCGGCGCTCGGCCATCTCGGCGACGTGGTGCTCGCCTACGAGACGGTGCGCGCCGAGGCGGCGGCCGACGAGAAGAGCTTCGCGGACCATGCCTGCCATCTCGTGGTGCACGGCATGTTGCATCTGCTCGGCTACGATCACGAGACCGAGGCCGAGGCCGAGGCGATGGAGGCGCGCGAGCGCGAGATCCTGGCGAGCCTCGGCATCGCCGACCCGTATCGCGACAGCGACCCGGTTCCCAACAACGGAGCGACATGACGGCGATGGCCGACCATAGCAACGCCACGCCCGGCAGCCCCGAGAAGAACGGCGATCCGGCCGCCGCCGAGGGCCCAGAACGACGCGAACATTGGCTCGACCGGCTGCGCGCCAGGCTTTTCGCCAAGCCGCCCGGCCGCGTCTCCGAGGAGCTCGCCGAGGCGATCGACGCGGCCGCCGCCGGCGGCGACCTGCCGCCGCACGAGCAGGCCATGCTGCGCCGCATCCTGGCGCTGAGGGAGCTGCGCGTCGACGACGTGATGGTGCCGCGCGCCGACATCATCTCGGTGCCGAAGGCGATTCATCTCGGCGATCTGCTGCGCACCTTCGACAGCGCCGCGCATACGCGGCTGATCGTGCATGGCGAGACGCTCGACGAGCCGGTCGGCATGGTCCACATCAAGGACCTGCTCGGCCATATGGTGCGCGAGGCGATCCGCAAATCCGGCGGCGAGACGCATGACATCTCGGCGCCGAGCAAGCTCGATCCGAACGCGGTGGATTTCAAGCGGGCGCTCGGCGACACGCAGCTCGTGCGGCCGGTGCTGTTCGTGCCGCCCTCGATGGCGGCCGGCGCGCTGCTGGAGAAGATGCAGGCCTCGCGCCTGCATGTCGCGCTCGTGGTCGACGAATATGGCGGCACCGACGGGCTCGTCACGCTCAAGGACATCCTCGAGCAGGTGGTCGGCGGCATCGACGACGAGCATGAGGAGCCCGACACCGACGGCATCGTGCGCACGGCCGATGGCAGCTTCATCGCCGACGGCCGGGTGATGATCGAGGATGTCGTGGAGGCGATCGGCCCCGAATTCGAGCCGGGCGAGGATGCCGAGGATGTCGAGACGCTCGGCGGGCTGATCTCGACCATGCTCGGCCGCGTGCCGGTGCGCGGCGAGATCGTGCCGGGCGTCGGGCCGTTCGAGTTCGAGGTGCTGGACGCCGATCCGCGGCGCGTCAAGAAGGTGCGGATCGCCGCCAAGCGGCCAGCCCCCGCCCGGCCCCGCAAGCGCGACCGCAGCGGCGGCGATCACGAGCCGACGCCCGGCCAGGCGGACCCCGCGTGAGCGTCACGGCGGCCGATCCTGTCCCGGTCTGGAACGGGCTCGACCGCTTCGTCGCGGCCCGCCTGGTGCTGGCCGAGGGCTGGACGCGGCGGCTGATCGCAATTACGGCCGGGGCGCTCTCGGCGCTGGCGATGCCGCCCTTCGGCTTCTTCCCGGTCCTGGCGCTGACGCTGCCGGTCCTCGTCTTCCTCCTCGACGGCACGACCGCCGCCGGGGGACGCGCCCGGCTCATCCTGTCGGCCTTCGGGGCCGGCTGGTGGTTCGGCTTCGGCTATTTTCTCGCCGGGCTTTACTGGATCGGCGCCGCCTTCCTGGTGCAGGCCGACACTTTCGCGTGGCTCCTGCCCTTCGCGGTGACGCTGCTGCCGGCCGGGCTCGCCTTCTTCTTCGGCTTCGGGACGATCCTCGCGCGCCTCGCCTGGCGGCGCGGCGCGGCGCGCATCCTGGTGCTCGCCGCAGCCCTCGCGATGAGCGAATGGGCGCGCGGGCACCTCCTGAGCGGTTTTCCCTGGAACCTCGTCGGCTATTCGCTCGCCCAGTGGCTGCCCTTCGCGCAGATCGCGTCGGCCGTCGGCAGCTATGGGCTGACGCTGATCGCGCTCGCGGTCTTCGCGGCGCCGGCCGCCGTCGTCGCGCCCGCCGGCGGGCGGCGCTGGCGTTACCCCGTCGCGGCCGGCCTCGTGCTGATCGCGCTCGGCGCGTTCGGGACATGGCGGCTCAAGACCACCAAGGTCGGCACGGTGCCGGGCGTGACCTTGCGCGTCGTGCAGCCCGCGATCCCGCAGGACGAGCGCTTCCGCCCCGAGGCGAAGGCCTGGATCCTGGAGCGCTAC
>JBDHTH010000242.1:0-5230 GCA_039808545.1 Phreatobacteraceae bacterium
ATGCCGTTCTTCAATGAGATCATGCCGCCCGGCTATCCGGCCGATCGTGAAGCCTTCGGCAGGGTTGCGGCCGAGGCCATCTCTCCGCTCGGCGAGGTCACGTATCTCGGCCTCGTAAGCGACGCAGAGAGCGGCGCGGCGGCCGGCCGCCGGCTGGGCGAACTGGCGCCGGACGCCGTCCTGCTCGTGCCCACCATGGCGACGCCGGCGCGCTACCTTTGGAACGTGGTTGGTCCGAATCCCGCGGTTCCGGTCGTCCTCTGGGCCGCTCATGAGGCGACCGAGGTGCTGCCCGGCTACGACATGGTCGAGCTTTGCCGGCACTCCTCCAATGTCGGCGCGCTGATGATCGGCAATATCCTGTCGCGGCACGGACGCGCCTTCAAGGCGGTCGTCGGCCCGCGCGACCGGCCGGACATCCATCGCGAAGTGATGGAGGCCCTCTCCGTTGCGGCTCTCGCCCGGACGCTGCGCAGCGCACGCATCGGGCGCATCGGCGCCCCGCTGGACGGCTACGACAATGTCGACGTCGATCCGAAGACCCTGAAGGCCGCGTTCGGCGCCGAGATCGTCGACATCCCGCTCAAGGAATGGGAGGCGGCCTGCACGGGCGCGAGCCCGGCAGCGCGCGCCGGGATCCTTTCGGGCCTGCCGGCCTGCGGCACGCTCGACATCGAGGCCGATCCCGACGGGGCCGACCGCGCGGCCGCGATGGCTGCGGGACTTGCCGAAATCGTCGAGCGCCACGACCTGACGGCCGGCGCCCTGAACTGCCGCGATCGCTTCGGCGTCAACAATCCGCGCATCTCGGCGCTCGGCTGCCTCGCCGTCACGAAGATGACGAGTCAGGGCGTGCCTTTCGCCTGCACGGGCGATGTCATCACGGCGGTCGCCATGCTCATCGGCAAGCGGCTCGGCGGCGCCGCGCTCTATTGCGAACTCGACGCGATCGACGAGGCGCGCGACGCATTCCTCTGCTCCAACACCGGCGAGGGCGACTTCGACTGGGTGCCGCCCGGCGGCCTCTGCCGGATCTTCGCCTCGACCCGCGATTCCGGCCGCGCCTCGCCCGGCTGCTCGATCCGCCATCACCTCAGGCCCGCCCCCGCCACCATGATCGGCTTCTCGCCGCGTGGCGGCGCGCCAGGTGGTTTCGTGCTGATCGCCATGGAAGGGGAAACGCTGGAGCCGCCGGACGTCGCGCTCAGCGTCACCTCGGCCTGGTTCCGGGCGTCCCGCCGACCGATGCGCAGGGCCATGCGCGACTGGATAGAAGCAGGCGCGACCCATCACGGCAGCCTGAGCCCCGGCCATCTCGGGGCTGCGATCGCTGCGCTCGGCAAGCAGCTCGGCATCGGCGTAACGCGCATCGGAGACATCGGTCATGACTGTTCCTGACCTCACCGGCAGCGTATCGCTCGTGGTCGGCGCCTCGCGCGGCATCGGCGAAGCGCTTGCCCGGGTCCTGGCGGCGGCCGGCGCAGAAGTCGTGCTGACCGCGCGCAGCGCCGCGGCGATCACGGCTATCGCGGCGGATATCCGCGCCGGCGGCGGACGGGCGGCCGCCTATGCCTGCGACATCGCGGACGCGGCGGCAGTCGAGGCGCTGATCGCCACTACAGTCGCCAAGCACGGACGCATCGATCACGTCATCAACAACGCTGCCGTCATCGCGCCGGTCGCGCGCCTCACGGCGGTCGATCCGGAAGCCTGGGCCGGGCTGATCTCGATCAACGTCACAGGCGTCTTCGCGGTATGCCGCGCCGTGCTGCCGCATCTGCGGCGGGCGGGGCGCGGCGTCATCGTCAACCTTTCGTCCGGCGCCGCGCACCGGCCGGTCGACGGCTGGTCGGCCTATTGCGCTTCCAAGGCCGCGACGCGCCTCTTCACCGAGGTGATGGCGGTGGAAGAGCAATACAGCGGCATCCGCATCTACGGCTTCCAGCCGGGCGCGGTCGACACGGGACTGCTGGCGCAGGTGCGCTCGGCCGGGCTCAGCGAATACAGCGCCCGCAGCCGTGACACGCTGCTGCCGCCGGAGCTGCCGGCCCGCGCCATCGCATGGCTCTGCGCCGTGCAGCCCGAGGATCTCTCGGGCCAGGAGCTGACCATTCGCGACGCTGCGCTGCGGGCCCGCATCGGCCTGCCCGAGCGCGATTACGCATGAGGCGAAACCGCGCACGAGCCGATTGACGGTCGGGCCTCGAGTGGTCTATTGGTCTAGCCACTTAACGCCAATCGCGATAGCTCATGCTGGCCGCAGATCGCTTCCGCATCGTCGACATCCGCGCCTATGTCATGGGCGGCACTGATATCGGCGGCGATTACCATCGCCGGGAAACCGGCCATTGGATCACCGACACGCTGATCTCCAACCCGATGTCGGTCTATCCCGCGTATCGCGAGCGCCGCACCTCCTGGGGCATAGGCGTGCTCGGCAGCGTCATCGTCGAGATCGAGGCCGCCGACGGCACGGTCGGCGTCGCGACCGGGATGGGCGGAGACCCGGCCTGCTACCTCATCGAGAAGCACTTCGCCCGCTTCGTGAAGGGCGCCGATCCGCGCGACACGGCGAAGATCTGGGACCAGATGTTCCGCGCCTCGATGTTCTACGGGCGCAAGGGCCTCGCCATGACGGCGATCAGCGTCGTCGACCTGGCGCTATGGGACCTGATCGGCCGGCTGCGCGAGGAACCCGTCTATAAGATGATCGGCGGCGCCGTGCGCGAGACGATGCCTGTCTACTGCACAGGGCCGGAGCCGGCGATCTACCAATCGCTCGGCTTCTTCGGCGGCAAGATCCCGCTGCCCGAGGGCCCGGCAGACGGCCCCGCGGGACTTCGCCGGAACATCGAGCACATCGCAGCGGTGCGGGAGTCGGTCGGGCCCGATTTCCCGATCATGATCGACTGCTACATGTCGCTCGACGTTCCTTACGCGATCGACCTCGCCGAGAAAGTACGCCCGCTCGGCGTCTACTGGCTCGAGGAAGTGCTGCATCCGGACGATTTCGCAGGCCATCGCGCGCTGAAATCAGCCTGCCCCTGGATGCGCTGGACCACGGGCGAGCACGAATACACCCGCTACGGTTTCCGCAACCTGATCGAGAGCCGTGCCGTCGACATCATCCAGCCGGACGTCATGTGGATGGGCGGCATCACCGAGCTGCTGCGCGTCGCGGCACTCGCGAACGCCTACGACATCCCGGTCGTGCCGCACGGGTCGGGCGCCTACAGCTATCATTTCGGCATCACGCAGCCGCAGGCGAACTTCGCCGAGTTCATCAACATCAGCCATGACGGACGCGACATCGTGCCGGTGTTCGGCGCGATGTTCGAGACCGAGACGATGCCGGAGAACGGCCATGTCACGCTGTCGGATCGACCCGGCTTCGGCCTCGAGCTCAACCGCGCCGCCCTTACGCTGACGCGCCCATACGGATAGCGCCCCATCTCGGGACGAAACGAATGAGAGCCGCCGGACAAGAGCGGCCATCCAAACATCGCCAGGGAGAAAGACATGACCAACATGACATCGGCCGGCTCGTCGAGCCGCCGCACCATCTTGAAGGCCGGACTCGTCGGCTCCGCCTTCGCGATTTCGGCGCCCTATCTGGTCGGGCGGGCCAACGCCCAGGCCAAGAAGCTGCGCCTGTCGCATCATCTGGCGCCCGGCCATCTCGTCGACGTCGCCTCCAAGCGCTTCGCCGAACTGGTCGCCCAGCAGACGAGCGGGCAGATCGCCGTCGAGGTGTTTCCAGCCGCACAGGTCGCCGGCCTGCGCCAAGGGGCCGAGGGCCTGCAGATCGGCACGCTCGATTTCGCCTGGATCGATTTCGGCACGCTCGCCAATTGGCGGAAGCCCCTCGGCTTCGTCAGCCTGCCCTTCCTCTTCCGCGACACCGAGCACACGCTGAAGGTGCTGAACGGCCCGGTCGGCGCGGATCTGCGCAAGGATGTGCGCAAGGCGATGAACATCGAGATGCTCGGCTACGGCATCGCCGGCTTCCGCGTGATCCTCACGAAGAACCGCGAGGTCCGCAAGCCTGACGACCTCAAGGGCGTGAAGATCCGCGTGCCCGAAGTGCCGGTCTTCGTCTCCACGTTCCGCAAGCTCGGCGCCAACCCGACGCCGATGGCCTGGGGCGAGGTCTACACGGCCATCCAGACGGGCGTCATCGACGCGGTGGAGAACCCTTCCGAGGGCCTGATCAGCGGCCGCATCCAGGAAGTGGCGAAGAACGCCTCCAAGACGTTCCACATCATGACCGACGTCAATCTCGGCATGAGCGGCCCGGTGCTGGAAGGGCTGTCGGAGGATCTGCGCAACAAGGTGCTCGCCGCCGGCAAACAGGCGACCGACGAGTACAACAAGGCCTCGATCGCCGCCGACTCCGAATTCTGGACCAAGCTCGCGGGCGCCACCACCGCGGTGGAAACGCCCGACCGGGAAGCCTTCCGCACGGCCCTCGCGCCGGTATGGACCGAGCTCGACCAGCAGGCCGGCGGCCAGATGAAGCCCTGGATCGACCGCGTCGTCGCCACCGCCTGACGAACGGCGCCGCAGCCTCTTCCCAGCGCCGCCAGCCCGGTTCGCCGGCGGCGCGTCCCTTACCGAACTTCCGCAGATTCGCATGACAGAGCGCCTGCACGATCTCAAGCTCGGACTTGCCGGTCGCCGCATCCTCGTCACGGGCGCGGCAGGCGGCATCGGCCAGGCGGTCGCGGCGCGCTTCGCCGAGGCCGGCGCCGCCGTCTGCCTCTCGGACCTCGCCATGCCGCGGCTCAAGGCCGCCCGCGACGCGGTGGCGGCAACGGCTGCCGAATCAGCGCCGATCGCGATCGCGGCCGACCTGTCCGATGCTTCCGCATGCGAGACGCTCGTCGCCGATACAGCACATGCGCTGGGCGGGCTCGACGTGCTGATCAATGCCGGCGCGATCATCCTGCGCCAGCCGCTCGACGCGGTCGGCGTCGACGACATCCGCCGCATGGTCGACATCAACATGATCGCGCCTTTCGTGCTGACGCGCGCCGCGAGCCGGCTGATGCGCGCGCAGCGCTTCGGCCGCATCGTGCTGTTCTCGAGCCAGGGCGCCCATACAGGCGGCTATGTCGGCTCCACGGTCTACGCCATGACGAAGGCCGCCGTGCTGGCGCTCGTGAAGGGCGCGGCGCGCGAATTCGCGGCCGACGGCGTCACCGTGAACGCCATAGCGCCGGGCCTCGTC
>JBDHTH010000243.1:0-5201 GCA_039808545.1 Phreatobacteraceae bacterium
GCCGACCCCGCCGGCGATCCGCGCCTCGCGAAAGCCGTGCTGCCGGCAGAGCGCCTCGATCGCGCTGAACAGCTCGGTGTTCGGCCGGATCTGCGCCAGCACGAGGTCGCCGCTGCCGACGCCCGTCGGCCCGATCGGCACCGGATGGAACAGCGTGAAGCGCGTCTCGGCGTCGTAATCGGCCCGCATCGTGACATTGATGAGTCCCGTCGCGTAGGCGCGGCCGCGCGTCCCAGCGGCGACGACGCTGTCATGCGGCAGGATATGGCCGGCCCGCCGCGCCCCGTCGGCCTCGCGCCAGATCGCATGGCAATGCACGAAGGGCTGCCCGTCCTTGATGCCGAAGGTGGCGCTGCCGCTCTCGATCACGGCGCCGCCCTCCGGCGCGAAGGTCTCGCTGTAGAAGGCGACATGCTCGCCGTCCGACAGGGACGGGATGACGTACCGGAATGGGTCCAGCGCGATGCCGTCCAGCCGGATCGTGCCGCCCGCGAGCCCCATCGCGACGGTCGGCTTGGTCAGCGCGTCGACGAAGGCGAGCCCGGCCTGCGGCTCGAATTCGAAGGACACCGCCTTGCCCGCGAAGGCTTCTACCCGCAGCGGGCTGACCGGCCCCGGTTGCGTAACATGCCGCAATTCGCTCATCACCCGCCCCGACATAGGCTCTCCCGAACGGGACGGAGCCGCCTTCCAAGCTGCCTGACACACCCTGCGCGGCCCGTCCACCGCTAAGCCGAGCGCTCGAGGATCTGCGTGTCGATGATCGCGTCGAGCAGCGCGAAGATCTCGTCCAGCTCCTGGTGCTGGAGCGCGAGCTGCTGCACCACGTTGTGCCCGGTCAGGTCCGGCGGCTCGAACAGGTTGGTTTCTTCCAAATACGGGAAGACGAGGGCGATGCGCTCGCCCTCCGTGAGCAGGAAGGGCGTCTCGAAGCCGTGTCCGTGCGACACGGTGATGAGCCGCTCCATCACGGTCGGGGTGAGCACCGCGCGGGCCGCCACCTGGTCGGTGCCGTAGACGCGATAGACCGCCTCGAACGCCGTCTGGCCGAGTCCGATCGGCTGCATCGTACCTTCGATCAGCGCGCGCAGCCGCGTCGCCAGCGAGTTCTCGATGACGGCCGTGCTCGATCGATAGGGCCTGCGAACCGCGATCTCGGCAACGAGCCCGCGGAACACGACCGGTTCGGGGTTCTTGTTGCGGGGCGGCCCGATCAGCGTCACCTCGTTCATGCCGAGCGAATGGCCGCGATAGGTGCCGGCGATCTCGTCCTCGGCGCGCGCTTTTTTGTGTCCGGGCAGCAGCCCGAGCGCGCCGAGCCGCGTCAGATCGGGCACGCGGCCCGGCCCGTAGCTGAGCGTGCCGTAGCGCGCGAGCCAATGCGGCATGATCCGTTCCTTGAAGGCGCGCGCATAGGCGCGGCGGCGGTCCTCGCTGTTGGCATACACATAGCCGCCGACCAGGCCGGCCATCGCGCTCATCAGGACGTAGGCGATCGGCGGATAGCGGTTCTTGCCGGGCAGCAGCGCCACGGCCGTGCCGATCGCGAGGCCGGCCACCAGCCCGAGCGGCACGCAGATCATCATGCGCGTGCGGATGGTCTGCGCCAGCGCGGCGCGCACGCCTTCGAGCGCGATCACCTCGGCCTTCAGGGCGATGTCGTCGTCGAGATCGAGCTTGCCGAGGGCGGCCGCGCGCTCATTCTCACCGGCGCCCGCCGCATGCGCGTCGCGGATATCGGCCTCGGCCGGCGCTGCGGTGCCTTGCTGCTTCAGCCACAAATGGATGCCGAAGCCGATCAGCAGCAGCGGGATCAGAACCGGCAGCCACTGCGCCAGGCCGTGAACATAGTCGGAAAGGAGTTCGCGCAGCGCCCAGAGCCGGACGCCCCAATAGGACTGCCGGTCCGGAAAAAGCCCGAAGGCCGGCCCGAGCTCCGCAAGGATGACGACGCCGAGCGGCACCCAGACCAGCAGCCACCACAGCGCGGTCGAGACGCGCTGGAACCGCCGCCCGCCGATCGGCCCGTCCATGACCAGCCGATGCCGGCCGTCGCGGCTTCGCTTCGTCCTCCCGTCCCCGGCACCCGACATCTCGACCTCCAGGCCGTGCCTACGCCGACCGCACCAGGATCTGCGTGTCGATCACCGCATCGATGAGCTTGAAGATCTCGTCGAGCTCCCGGTGCTGCCCCGCGAGCTGCGCGACGACGTTGTTCGCCGTGAGGTCGGGCGGCTCGAACAGGTTCGTAGTGACCTCGTAGGGAAAGGACAGGACGATCCGTTCGCCCTCGGCGAGCAGGTGCGGCGGATAAAAGCCGTGCCCGTCCGACAGCGTCATCAGCCGCTCCATGACGGTCGGCGTGAGCACCGCGCGCGCCGCGACCTGGTCGGTGCCGTAGACGCGGTAGAGCCGCTCGAAGCCGCCCTGGCCGAGGCCGACCGGCTGCATCGTCGTCTGCCGGAGTGTCTGAAAACGCGCTTCGAGGGAATTGTCGATGACCGCCGTGGTGGAGAGGTAGGGCTTTCGCACCCACAGCTCGACGATCAGCCCCCGGTACACGACCGGTTCCTCCTCCTTGTTGCGCGGGGGGCCGATCAGCGCCACCTCGTTCCTCCTGAGGCGATGCTCGCGATAGGTGCCCGCGATCTCGTCCTCGCCCTGGCCCTTCACATAGGGCGGCACGAGGCCGAGCGCGGAGAGCCGCGAAAGGTCGGGCAGCGCGCCCGGCCCGTAGCGGAGCGCGCCGTAGCGGGCGAGCCAGAGCGGCATGATCCGGTCCTTGAACGTCTTGGCGTAAGCCGCGCGCTCGCCGCCGCTATTGGCGTAGATGAAGCCCGCGCCGAGCCCCATCGCGGTCAGCACCAGCACGACCGCGATCGGCGAGCCCTTGCTCGTCCCGGAGGAGTTCGCGAGCAGCAGGCCGATGGCGAGCCCGGCCGCGAGGCCGAGCGGCACGAAGATCCGGACGCGCCGGCTGATCTGGTTGGCGAGATCGGCGCGCGCCGCCTCGAGCCCGGCGAGCTCGGCCTTGAGCGCCGGCTCCGCCTCGAGATCGAGCGTGCCAAAGGCCGGCTGCGGCTTGCCCCAGGGCATCGGCGGCGCGTCGGGCGAGGGGACATGCGTCGTCGTCCCGGCCGGTGCCTGCGCGGCGCGGAAATCGGCGCTGGGCGGCGGCGCCGTGTTGCGCTGCCGGCGCCAGGCATAGATCAGCGCCGCGACGATCGCGGCCGGAATCAGGATCGGCATCGCCGCGAAGAACAGGCCGAGGAGCCCCACGAACACGAAGGTGAGGATCGTGAAGGCGATCCCCAGCGGCGAATCGATGGAGCCGCTGTCACTCGTGAAGAAAAGGCCGAGCACGACGAACATCGCGATCGGCGCGACGATCACGCCGATGAAGGCGATCGGCACCCAGCGCTGGAACCGCCGCTTCACCAGCAGCTTTTCGGCTGCCGTCCATTGCCGCTGCGGAGCAGGCGGGCCGGGCTGCGGGTCCTGGGGCCGGTTCCAATCGTTCATGCTCGCCTCCGCCGCCGGGCCTTGGGATCGGCCAAGACTCCGTGCTCCGGTCGCGCCGATCCGATCCGGCGCGGTTCTCGTCCGTCTCTTTGTTGGCGCTCGCCCTGCGCCGGTTCGATCCGTCCGGCCCATGACCGTGCGCCGATCGTGCCGCGTTTGCAGCCCGGCTCCAACCCTGCGCCCTTCAACTCGGGGCGACATCCCGCTATTCAGAATGCGACGATCGAGGAAACCCTTCGGAACAACGCATGAAAAAGCTCATCAACGAACCGACGCGCGCCGTCCGCGAGATGCTCGAAGGCGTCGTGGCGCTCAATCCCCGCCTGGCGATTCTCGCTGGCGACAATGTCGTGCTGCGCGCCGATCTGCCGGCGCCGGAGGCGCGCAAGGTGGCGGTGGTCTCGGGCGGCGGGGCAGGGCACGAGCCGGCGCATGCCGGCTATGTCGGCGCCGGCATGCTATCGGCCGCCGTCGTCGGCGATATCTTCACCTCGCCGAGCGTCGATGCGGTGCTGGCCGCGATCCGCTCCGTGTCGGGGCCGGCCGGCGCTTTGCTGATCGTCAAGAACTATACCGGCGACCGGCTGAATTTCGGCCTTGCGGCCGAGATCGCCCGCAAGGACGGCATCCCGGTCGAGATCGTCGTGGTGGCGGACGACGCGGCCCTCGGCGAGACGGTGCCGGCCGAGCGCCGGCGCGGCATTGCCGGCACCGTGCTGGTGCACAAGATCGCCGGCGCCGCCGCCGAGGAGGGGCTTGGGCTCGGCCGCGTCGCCGAGATCGCCCGGCAGGCGGCCGGCGACGTCCGGACCATGGGCGTCGGCCTCGGCGCCTGCATCGTGCCCGCCGCCGGCCGGCCGACCTTCGAGCTCGGCGAGGCCGAGATCGAGTTCGGCCTCGGCATCCATGGCGAGAAGGGCATCCGCCGCGCCGAGATCCAGCCGGCCGACGCAATCGTCGACGAGATCCTCGGCGTGCTCCTCGCCGATATCGGTCCGGCCGCCGGCCGGCCGCTGGCGCTGCTCGTCAACGGTCTCGGCGCGACGCCCGAGATGGAGCTGGCGATCGCGGCACGGCGCGCGCTCGCCCAGCTCCGCGAGCGCGGCCTGGAGGTCGCCCGCGCCTGGTCCGGCAACTTCATGACGGCGCTCGAGATGCCCGGCATCTCGCTGAGCCTGATGGCGGTCGACGAGACGCGCCTTTCCCGCCTCGATGCGGCGACGGCCGCCGGCGCCTGGGGCGGGGATGGCCGCGTTCCGGCCCGCCCCGTCGTCCTCGCCGGGCCCGCGACCCAGGAAGACGCCATACCGGGCGGGGCCGCCGATCCGGCGCTGCGCAAGGCCGCCCTCGCGGCGGCCGACGCCTTGATCCGTGCCGAGGCGGCGCTGACCGATCTCGACAGCCGGGCCGGCGACGGCGATCTCGGCGCCAGCATGCGGCGCGGCGCCGAGGCGCTGCGCGCCCTCCCCGAGGGCGCCTTTTCCGCGCCCGATCTCCTGCTCGAAGCGCTCGGCCAGGCGCTGCGCCGCGCCATCGCAGGCAGCTCCGGACCGTTCTACGCGACCGCCCTTCTGCGCGCTGCCGCGAGGCTGCGCGCCGCGCCCGCGCCCGGCCCGGCGGATTGGCGCGAGGCCTTCGGCGCCGCCATCGCGGCGATCGCCGATCTCGGCGGCGCCAAG
>JBDHTH010000244.1:0-5181 GCA_039808545.1 Phreatobacteraceae bacterium
GGCGGCGTCTCTTGGCGCGCATTGTCGGTCCCTGTCCGGAGGCCCACCGATGATCCCGATCCTCTTCAAGTTCCTGCGCGCCGCGCCATGCCCGCGATTCCTGCAGGCGGCGCTGAGCGAGGTCGAGGACGGCGTGCGCGAGACGCCGGGCCCGCGCTCGACCCGGCGCATCATCGACTATCGGGTGATGGCCAAGATCGCGATCGGCGGCGACGACGGCGAGGTGCCGTGGTGCGCCATCTTCGTCAACGCGATGCTCGAGTCGACAGGCGCGCCGGGGTCGCGCTCCGCCATGGCGCGGAGCTTCGTGCGCAATGCCGGCTTCAAGCGGCTCGACCGCCCCTGCCTCGGCGCCGTCACGGTGCTCTCCTCCTCGCGCGGCCCGTCCTCCGGCCATGTCGGCTTCTACGTCGGCAGCGGGCCTGGCCGCCTCTGGCTCGCCGGCGGCAATCAGAACGACGCCTGCACGATCGACGATTTCGCCGACGCCAAGCTCGTCGGCCATTTCTGGCCGGTCGGCCTGCCGCTGCCGGCTGCGCCCTGGGATCGTCCCTTTCAGGTCTCGGCACCGCCGAGCGGCAAGCCGGTTCGGGATGCCTGACCGTGACGGCGGACTGGCCCGACTATGACGCCCCGAACCCTGGGGCGGCGCGCAGGGCGCGCCGCGATCCCGGCGCCGACCTCGTCAAGCCGAAGCGGACCTTCTCGCGGCTGACGGTGATCGGCACCGTCGTGCCGGCCTGGCTGTCGATCGCCTGGGCGATCCATCTCGGCGTCGGCATGGCGCAGGCGGTCGTGCCGCTGATGGTGGTGCTGATCGCCTCGGTGATCGGCGTCTATCAGGGGGTCGGCCATTTCGATCTGCGCAGCCAGCTGCAGGCGCGCGGGCCGCGCCGCCGGACCGAGGAGGCGGAGGCATCATGATCGCCGCCATCGCCGCCGCCATCGCGTCCCGCACGGGGCTGTCGCGCGCCGCGCTCCTCGCCATCCTCATCGTCGCGCTCCTCGCGCTCGCCGCGATCGGCGTCTGGCGCGCCGTCGCGGCCTTCGACGCCGCGCTGGAGGCCGCCGCCGCCGGCGCCCGCGCCGAGCGCGACGCGCATTGGGAGAAAGAGATCGCCATGGCGAACGCGCTGGCGGCCGAGCGCCAGGCCGAGCAGATGCGCGCCGCGCTCGCGGCCGACGCCGCGCTGCGCCTGCGCGCCGCCCAGCTTGAAACCGATTTGAAATCCCTGGAGGAGCGCAATGCGGCCCTGGCCGGCGGCGATCTGTGCGGGCTCGATCGCGATCGTGTCCGCCTGCTCAACGCCCCCCGCTAAACCGACGGTCATCGTGCAGGCCGTCCGTCCCGAGATCCCGGCAGAGGCGCGCCAGCCCTGCGCCGCGCCCGTCCTGTTGCCTGACCGCGCCATCACGCAGCGCGAGACCGTGAGCCTATGGGCGCGCGACCGGGCGGCGCTGCGGGCCTGCGAGGGCAAGCGCGCCGCGGCCGTGGTGGCCGTCGACGGGGTCGCGCCGTGACGCTCGCCGGCATCATCGCGATCATCAAGGATGTCTGGTGGATCCTGTCCGTGCCGCTCGCCGCGGTCGCGGCGATCGGCATGTTCTATCTGCGCAGCCAGTTCCCGACGCGTGCCCAGGCGGAGGCCGATTTCGCGAAAGTCCACAAGTCGATCGAGTTGTTGGCGGAGCGGGTCGGCGAGGCGGAGGAACAGGTCACCAGGATCGAGGCGGATCTGCGCCAGATCCCCGACCGCCGCGAGGTCCAGGCGCTGGGCGAGCGCATTAGCCGGGTCGAGACGGCGGTCGCGACCTCGACCGAGGCCATGCGCGGCGTCGAGAAGACCGTCACCAAGATCGACCACACGCTGTCGCTGATCCTGCAGCACCTGCTCGGGGAGAAGACATGACCCTCGCCGAAACCTTCGCGCGCGACCGCCGCCTCGTCATCCTGCGGCTGCTCTCGGAGCAGGACGGCTATTCGCTCTCCGCCTCCATGCTGACCAAGGCGGCGCGGCAGCTGCGCCACAGCGTCTACAGCGACACGATCGCGGCCGACCTCGTCATCCTCGAGCAGCACGAGCTCGTGCGCGTCGAGCGCGACCGCATGCCGGACGGCGCCGAGGTGATGTTCGCGACCATCACCAAGCTCGGCCTGGACGTCGCCAATGGCCGGCCGCATCCGATGGTGGCGCAGCCCTCGCCGAGGCACTGAGATGGCGCGCCCCTCCTCGATCGACCGCTTGCCGGCCGAGGTCCGCGACTGGATCGGCCGGCTTCGCGAGCAGGGCCGCACGCTCGACGAGATCATCGCCAAGCTGCGCGAGCTCGACGTCGACGCGCTGCCGTCGCGGTCCGCCCTGCATCGGCATCTGCAGAAAGCCGAGGTGGTGGCCGAGCGGCTGAAGAAGAGCCGCGCCGTCGCGGACGTCATCGTCCGCCGGCTCGGCGAGGGCGAGCCGGACCGCGCCACCCGGCTCAATATCGAGCTGATGCACCAGGTCGTGTTCGACATGATCTCGGGCGCGTCCGAGGACGGCGAGCCGGTCACGCTGGAGCCGATGCAGGTGATGCTGGTCGCCAAGGCGCTCGACCATCTCGGAAAAGCGTCAAAGGACGACGTCGCCCGCACCATCGCGATCGAGAAGCGCGCGACCGAGAAGGCGAAGGCGGAGGCGCTGAAACAGGCCGAGGCCGCCGTCGTGAAGGTCGGCGGTGCCGGCGCGCTGACACCGGAGCTGAAGGACGCGTTCAAGGCGATGCTGTTCGGGCAGCGCTCCGATGGCTGAGGACGCAGAGCTAGGCGCCCGGCCCGATCGCGACGCGTGGATGCGGCTGCGCGCCGCGCAGGGTCGCGCCACGGCCGAGGACTGGCGCGAGACCGCGCCGCTCCTCGCCTATCAGCGGCGGATTGCCGAGGAATGCGAGCGCCGCGACGTGGTGTTCGTCGAGAAATCGCGTCGCACCGGCGCTACCTGGGGCGCGGCCGCCGACGCCGTCCTGCGCTCGGCCTCGCCGCGTTCGAACGGCGGCATGGACACGCTCTATATGGGCACCTCGCACGACATGGCGAAGGAGTTCATCGACGCGGCCGCGAATTGGGCGCGGATGTTCGACCATGTCTGCTCGGAGGTCGGCGAGACGCTGTTCGACGACGGGTCCGAGGCCGGCATCAAGGCCTTGAAGATCGACTTCGCGTCGGGCTTCTCGATCGTCGCGCTGTCGTCCAAGCCGCGATCGCTGCGCGGCCGCCAGGGTTTCGCCATCCTCGACGAGGCGGCCTTCGTCGACAACCTGGCCGAGCTTCTGAAGGCGGCGCTAGCCTTCCTGATGTGGGGCGGCAAGGTGCTGGTGATCTCCACCCATAACGGCGCCGACAACCCCTTCAACCAGACCATCACCGATATCCGGGCGGGCCGTGTCGACTACGGCATCGTCCGCTTCGATCTCGACGACGCGCTCCGCGACGGCCTCTTCGAGCGCATGTGCCTCGTCAACGCCCATAAGCACGGCGCCTGGTCGGCCGAAAAGGAAGCGGCCTGGCGCGAGAAGCTGGTCGCGGACTACCGCGAGGCGGCCGACGAGGAGCTCTATTGCATCCCGAGCCAGGGCTCCGGCGCCTGGCTGCCGGGGCCGCTGATCGAGGCGCGCATGGCGCCGGCGCCGGTGCTGCGCCTGTCCTTCCCCGACAGCTTCACGATGCTGCCTGACCATGTCCGCCAGCGCGAGGTCGCCGCCTGGATCGCGGCCGAGCTCAAGCCGGCGATGCGCGACACGCTCGACCCGGCGCTGCAGACCGCGTTCGGCATGGATGTCGGCCGCTACCGCGACCTCTCGGTCCTCTGCCCGATGCAGATCGGCCGCACCATGCGGCGCATCGTGCCGTTCCTGGTCGAGCTCTTCCGCGTGCCGTTCCAGCAGCAGGAACAGATCCGCGACGCGCTGGTCGGCGGCCTGCCGCGCTTCATCGGCGGCCGGACCGACGCGACCGGCATCGGCGCGAGCCTCGCAGAAAGCGGGCTGCAGCGCTTCGGCGAGGCGATGCAGCCGGTGCGCTTCACGACCGAATGGTACCGAACCGAGATGCCGCCCGTGAAAGCCGCTTTCGAGGACGACGCGATCGTCGTGCCGCGCGACGCCGAGATCGCGGCCGACCTCAGGGCCTTCAAGATCGTAAAGGGCATCGCGGTACTGCCGGCGCTGCGCGTCGCGGCCGCCTCGGGCGGCACGCGCCATGGCGATGCCGGCATCGCGATCGTGCTCGCCTATGCGGCGACGCGCATGCCGCATGTCCCCTACGCCTACCGCTCGGCCGCCCCGGCCCCGAGCGGCGGCGGCGAGCTCGGCCGTCCGGACGAGGATGACGACGACCGTCGCGGCGGAATGCTGCCGCGCATGCGTGGAAGGATCTGACCCATGGCCCGCCTCTCCAAGCTGCTCGGTCCCGACGGGCGGCCGATCGACTATGACGCGCTGTTCGAGGAGAAGGCCGGTCCGACCCTGACCGGCGTGCGCTCGCCGATCTCCGGCCATCCGGCCGAGGGGCTGACGCCGCAGCGGCTCGCCGCGATTCACCGCGACGCGGCCGAGGGCGATCCGCTCGCCTATCTCGAGCTCGCCGAGGACATCGAGGAGCGCGACGCGCATTACCTCTCGGTGCTGTCGACGCGCCGGCGCCAGGTGGCGCAGCTGCCGATCGCGGTCGAGGCGGCGAGCGAGGACGCGCGCCATGTCGAGCATGCCGACTTCCTCCGGGAATGGCTGAAGGACGGCACGCTCGAGCTCGCGCTGTTCGACATGCTCGACGCGCTCGGCAAGGGCTTCTCGGTCCTGGAGATCGACTGGCTGTCCTCGACCGCCGGCGTGCTGCCGCAGGAATTCCACTGGCGGCCGCAGCGCTGGTTCGTCTTTGACCCGGCCGACGGCGAGACGGTCCAGCTGCTCGAGGGCGTGACGCGCGAGCCGCTGTCGCCGCATAAGTTCCTGATCCACCGGGCGCATGCGAAAAGCGGTCTGACGATCCGTTCCGGCCTCGCCCGCGTCGCCTCCTGGGCCTGGATGTACAAGGCCTTCACGGCGCGCGACTGGGCGATCTTCACGCAGAACTACGGCGCCCCGATCCGCGTCGGCAAATACGACCGCGCCGCGACCGAGGCCGACAAGGAGGTGCTGTGGCGGGCC
>JBDHTH010000245.1:0-5126 GCA_039808545.1 Phreatobacteraceae bacterium
AATTCGAGCTGTATCGGATAATTTTTTCAAATTTCGTTGCTTCTCAGCGTTTCAGCGCCGCCACCAGCGTGTCGCGCGCCAGTTCCGTTCCCGCGATGATGTTGCCGGTGGAAAAAATTGCGTCGCCGCCGTCGGCGTCGGAGACGAATCCGCCTGCCTCGCGCACCAGCAGCATGCCGGCCGCGACGTCCCAGGCGTGCAGATGCCGCTCCCAGTAGCCGTCATAGCGGCCGGCCGCGACATAGGCGAGATCGAGCGCCGCCGCGCCCATGCGGCGGATGCCGGCGACGCGGTTCTGAATCGCCGCGAGCTCGTCGCGGAAGCGCTGGTGCTCGGGCCGGCCGAGATGCGGGATGCCGGTCGCGATCAGGCAATCCTCCACCTTGCGGCGTGCCGAGACGCGCAGCCGCCGGTCGTTGAGGAAGGCCCCGCCGCCCTTCTCGGCGACATACATCTCGTCGATCGCCGGGTTGTAGATCACGCCCGCGACGAGTTGCCCCTCGCGCTCCAGCGCGATCGACACCGCGAAATGCGGGATGCCGTGCAGGAAGTTGGTGGTGCCGTCGAGCGGATCGACGATCCAGCGATGCGTCTTGTCGGCGCCCTCGCGCTCCCCGCCCTCCTCGCCGAGGAAGCCGTAGCCGGGCCGCGCCTTGGAAAGCTCCTGGTAGAGCGTCTCCTCGGCGCGCTTGTCGGCGATCGACACGAAGTCGCCCGGCCCCTTGAGCGAGACCTGCAGCATCTCGACCTCGCCGAAGTCGCGCTTCAGCCGCCGGCCGGCCTTCAGGGCGGCGGCCGTCATTACGTTGATCAGCGCGGAACGCGGCATCGTCTCACTCGGCTCGTTTCAGGTAGGACATGGTGGTGGTGTCGACGACGACCCGGTCGCCGGCCGTCACGAAGGGCGGCACGGTGATCTTCAGGCCGTTCTCCAGCGTCGCGCCCTTGTAGGAATGCGCCGCCGTCTGGCCCTTGAGCACCGGATCGGCCTCGGTCACGGCGAGCACCACCTGCTCGGGCAGGCGGATGCCGACGGGGCGCTCTTCATGCATGCGCAGCGTCACGGTCATGCCGTCCTGAAGGAAGGCGACGCCCTCGCCGACGAAATCGACCGGCAACGTAAGCTGCTCGTAGGTCTCGTTGTTCATGAAGATCAGCGCATCGCCGTCCCGGTAGAGGAACTGGTGCTCGTGGAACGAGAGCTTGATCTCCTCGACCCGCTCGTCGGTGCCGAAGCGGTAGTTGAGCTTGCGCCCGTCGAGCACGTTCTTCAGCTCGACCTGGTTGTAGGCCGGCCCCTTGCCGGGCTTCACCGAGCCGGTCTTGACGGCCGCCCAGAGCGAGCCCTCGTGATCGATCACCGTGCCGGGACGGATCTCGCTGCCCGATATCTTTGCCATGGATGGATGCGCCTCGCTCGAAGAGGCGCTGTCCTGCCCGCTCGGCGCGAAGGCGTCAAGCGGTCCCGCGCCGGACGGCCGGATCGCGGTTCAGCGGCCGACCCATTTGCGAGCCCGGATCTCGGCCTCGTCGCGCTTCGGCTTGTCGAGCTTGTTGACGAAATCCTCCAGGAACTCGTCCTTCTCCTTCAGCCCGAGCGCCTTGGAGATCAAGTACCACTTGGCGGCCTCGACCTCGTCCTTCGGGGCCCCGCGCCCGGTGGCAAGGATGCGCGCCAGACGATTCTGGGCGATCGGCTGGTTCTTCTGCGCGGCGCGCTTGAACCATTCGGCGGCGATCGACTCGTTCTTGGCGACGCCGTCGCCGTTGTAGATCATGATTGCGTATTCGGTCTCGGCGACCGGGTTGCCTTGCGCGGCGGCACGGCCCATCCACATCGCGGCGAGGATCGGATCCTTCGGCACGCCCCGCCCTTCGCGGACCTGCACCGCGAAGGCGTATTGCGCGTCCGGATTGTCGCTGGTCGCGGCGGTCTTGAAGAGCTCGGCCGCCTTGGTGAAGTCCTGCGGATAGACCTCGCCCTCCAGATAGACGAGGCCGAGATTATAAGCCGCCATCACATGGCCGAGCGCAGCCGCCTTCTCGAACCATTTCGCGGCCGCGACGCGGTCCTTCGGCATGCCGCGCCCTTCGATCGACAGCATCCCGAGCGCGAACATCGCCTGCCGGTCGCCGCGCCCGGCCGCGATCGTGTACCAATCGGCCGCCTTCTTCGGGTCCTGGCCGACGCCGAGGCCGTTCAGGTAGAGCTCGCCGAGCAGCGTCATGGCGGCGGTGTCCTGCGTCTGCACGACACGCTTCGTCGCCTCGTTGAAGGCGGTGCGGAAATAGCCGCGCTGGAACGCCGCATAGGCGAGATCGGGCGGCGTCTGCGGCTTCGGCGCGGCGGCGGGCGCCTGGGGCGCGGCCGGCGCCTGCGCGAAGACCGGCGCCGGCATGGCGAGGAGGCTGGCGCCGACGAAGAATACAGCGGCGCGCGCCGTGTCGCGCCAGGCCGGGGAAGCAAATCGGATCATGCCTCAATCTTTCGAACAATTGTGGCAAGCGTCGTACACGCCTGCTGGATTTCCGCCGCGCCGTCCCGCGACCACCACAGCGCCGGATCGAGCGCCACGAAATCGGCGCCCGCCTCGGCCAGCGCGCTGACGGCCGCGGCATCGCGCGCATGGCCGATGCAGGGCGTCTCGAAGATCTCGGCCCACCAGCCGACGCGCTCGACGACCGCAGCGGCGGGCGGCAGCGTCCCGGCCGCGTCGGGCTCGCCGAACAGCACGTAGTCGGCCCCCGCCTCCGCCGCCTCCATCGCATCATGGCGATGCTTGAGGCCGGCCGCGCCGACGATGCGGTCCGGCTGGAGCCGCTCGATAGCCTCGCGCAGCGCCGCGCCCGGACCGAGCTGGCAGCCATCCGCGCCAGCGCGCGTCGCGACCTCGGGCGCCGCCGCGACGATCGCGGCCGCACCGACCGCCTGGATCAGCGGCACGATCGCCTTGGCGCGATTGATCAGGCCCCGCTCATCGCCCGCCGCTAGGCGGACGATCACGGCCGCGACATCGCCGGCGCCAAGCGTCGCGCCGAGCCAGTCGGGCAGCGGCGTGTCATCGAGCGGCGGCGTCACCAGCGCCAGACGCGGCGGCGGTGCCGCCGGCGCCGCGTCCTTGGATTTGGCCATCGGTCAACGTGATCCGGAAGACCGGATCACGCGGCCTTTTCGAGCGAGGAGGCCCATTCGCCCTTCGCCGCGAGGCCGTTCATGCGGGCGCGATGCGCGAAGGCCTTCTGGGCCGCCGCGACATTCTCCGGCTTGCCCGACCAGGCCTTCTGGACCGGCGCCTGCAGGGCGCGGCCATACGAGAAGGTCAGGTTCCACGGCAGGCGGCCGATCTTGTTCATGGCGTCGAGATGGGCGGTCGCCTCCTCGTCGCTCTGCCCGCCCGACAGGAAGGCGATGCCCGGCACCGCGCCCGGCACGCAGGCCTTCAGCACCTTAACGGTCTTCTCGGCGACTTCCTCGACGCCGGCGCGCTTCGACGCCTTCTTGCCCGAGATCACCATGTTCGGCTTCAGCACCATGCCTTCCAGGGCGACGCGCTGATAATAGAGCTGCTGGAACGTCTCCTTCAGTACGAACTCGGTCACCTCGGCACAGCGGTCGATGTCGTGCGCGCCGTCCATCAGCACCTCGGGCTCGACGATCGGCACGATCTGCGCGGCCTGGCAGAGCGCCGCGTAGCGGGCGAGCGCATGCGCGTTGGTGAGGATCGCCGTATAGCTCGGGATGCCGTCCGCGATGTCGATCACGGCCCGCCACTTCGCGAAACGCGCGCCCTGCTCGTAATATTTCGGCAGGCGGTCGGCGAGCTTGTCGAGGCCGGCCGTGATCAGCTCGCCCGGGCAACCCGGCAGCGGCTGCGTGCCCTCGTCGACCTTGATGCCCGGAATCGAGCCGGCCGCCTCGATCAGTTTCACCAGCGGCGTGCCGTCCTTGGCCTTCTGCCAGATCGTCTCGTCATAGAGGATGACGCCCGAGATGCAGCTCTTCATCGCGTCGGTGGCGCGGAACATCAGCTCGCGATAGTCGCGGCGGTTGTCCTCGGTCGATTCCACGCCGATCGCGTCGAAGCGCTTCTTGATCGTGCCCGACGATTCGTCGGCCGCGAGGATGCCCTTGCCGGGCGCCGTCATCGCGATCGCGACCTTGTTCAATGCGTTGAGATCCATCGTCATCTCCTGAAATTCTGTCGTCCGTCACGCGGACGCGGTTTCGAGCGCCACGACGCCGGGAAGCGCCTTGCCCTCGAGCCATTCGAGGAAGGCGCCGCCGGCCGTCGAGACGTAGGTGAAGTCGCCGGCCGCATGCGCCTGGTTGAGCGCCGCGACCGTGTCGCCGCCGCCCGCCACCGAGAGAAGCTTGCCGGCCCTGGTCCGCTCGGCAGCGTGCTTGGCGGCCGCGACCGTGCCGCGATCGAACGGGTTCAGCTCGAAGGCCCCGAGCGGCCCGTTCCAGACGAGCGTATGGGCATCGTCGATCGCCGCCTTGACGCGCTCGATCGAGCGCGGCCCGATATCGAGGATCATGCCCTCGCGCGGGATCGCGTCGAGCCCGTAGGCCTGATGCGGCGCATTCGCCTCGAAATGGTAGGCAACCACCGCGTCGACCGGCAGGATGATGGCGCAGCCCTTCTGGCGGGCCTTCTCCATGATCCTGAGCGCCGTATCGGCGAGATCCTTCTCGGCCAGCGACTTGCCGATGCCGACGCCCTCGGCGTGCAGGAATGTGTTGGCCATGCCGCCGCCGATCACCAGCGCGTCGACCTTGCCGACGAGATTTTCCAGGAGGTCGATCTTGCTCGACACCTTGGCGCCGCCGACCACCGCGACCACCGGCCGCTGCGGCTTGCCGAGCGCCTTGGCGAGCGCCTCGAGCTCGGCCTGCATGGTGCGCCCCGCATAGGCCGGCAGCTTGTGCGCGAGGCCCTCGGTGGAGGCATGGGCGCGGTGCGCCGCCGAGAAGGCGTCGTTGACATAGATGTCGCCGAAGCGCGCCAGCGCCGCCACGAAGTCGGGCTCGTTCTTCTCCTCGCCCTTGTGGAAGCGGGTGTTCTCGAGCAGCAGCACGTCGCCCTCGTTCAGCGCCGCCACGGCCTTCTCGGCCTCCGGGCCGA
>JBDHTH010000246.1:0-5119 GCA_039808545.1 Phreatobacteraceae bacterium
TTGGCGCCGCCCATGGCCTTCATCATGTCGGCCATGCCGCGATGCTGCTTCAGCAGGCGGTTGATCTCCTCGACCTTGACGCCGGCGCCGGCCGCGATGCGCTTCTTGCGGCTGGCCTTGAGGATGTCGGGGTTGCGCCGCTCGGCCGGGGTCATCGAGTTGATCACCGCGACCTGCCGCTTCACGACCTTGTCGTCGAAATTGGCGGAGGCGAGCTGGTTCTTCATCTTGGCGATGCCGGGGATCATCCCCATCATCCCGCCCATGCCGCCGATCTTCTCGATCTGGAGGAGCTGCTCCTTGAGGTCGCCGAGGTCGAACTTGCCCTTCTTGAGCTTCTCGGCCGTCGCCAGCATCTTCTCGGCGTCAAGATTGGCGGCCGCCTTCTCGACCAGGGAGACGATGTCGCCCATCCCGAGGATGCGGCTCGCGACGCGCTGGGGATGGAAATCCTCCAGCGCATCCATCGCCTCGCCGGTGCCGAGCAGCTTGATCGGCTTGCCGGTGACGCCGCGGATCGACAGCGCGGCACCGCCGCGCGCATCGCCGTCCGTGCGGGTCAGCACCACGCCCGTGATGCCGACGCGGTCGTTGAAGGAGCGCGCGAGGTTGACGGCGTCCTGGCCCGTGAGGCTGTCGGCGACGAGCAGGATCTCGTGCGGGCGTACCGCGTCGCGCACCGCGACCGCTTCGTCCATCAGCTCGTCGTCGATATGGGTGCGGCCGGCGGTATCGAGCATCACCACGTCGTAGCCGCCGAGGCGGGCGGCCTGCTCGGCGCGGCGGGCGATCTCGACCGGGCCCTGGCCCGGCACGATCGGCAGCGTCGCGACGTCGATCTGGCGGCCAAGGACGGCGAGCTGCTCCTGCGCGGCCGGGCGGCGCGTGTCGAGCGAGGCCATCAGCACCTTGCGCTTGTCGCGCTCGGTCAGGCGCTTGGCGATCTTGCCGGTGGAGGTCGTCTTGCCGGAGCCCTGCAGGCCCACCATCATGATCGCGACCGGCGCGGGCGCGTCGAGGTCGATCGGCTTGGCGTCGGCGCCCAGCATCTCGACGAGCTGGTCGTGGACGATCTTGACGACCATCTGGCCGGGCGTGACCGATTTCACGACCTCGACGCCGACCGCGCGGGCGCGCACCTTCTCGACGAAGTCGCGCACGACTTCCAGCGCGACATCGGCTTCGAGCAGCGCCCGGCGCACCTCGCGCATCGCCTCGGCGACATCGGACTCGGTCAGCGCGCCGCGCCGCGTCAGCCGGTCGAGAATGCCGGACAGGCGGTCCGAAAGACCCTCGAACATGCTCAGATCCTCCCGCCTTCGTTCACCGCGATAGCCACGTCGTCCAAAACCTTCCCGTCCAAGCACAAGCGCGCCCGAGGGCGCATCGCGCTGTCGGGCGTTGACCTCCGGCCTCTCGGGCCGGTCGGCGGATGAGCGTCAGAACTCTGACGAATGGCCGGTCCATTAAGAGCCGGGGCGGCGAAAGTCAAGATTTGCACGGCGCGCAAGCCCTGCCGCGCGGCGCCGCATGGGCGGACTCTGGCCGAGCGCGCCGCCCCATCCCATTTTACAGGCGGAGCGGATCTTGCGGGAGGCGATGATGACGGATCTCAGCACGATGGCGGTGGCGCGGGCCGAAATTCTCATCCGCCGGCCGGTCGAGGAGGTGTTCGCGGCGTTCGTGGAGCCCGCGACGCTGACGAAATACTGGCTCGCGGCCGCGAGCAAGCCGCTCGATCTCGGCGAGACGGTGCGCTGGGACTTCATGGTGCCGGGCGCCTTCGTCGACTGCGAAGTGGTGCTGTTCCAGCCGCCGCGCGCGCTCGAGATCAAATGGTCGGACGGCACGACCGTGGTCTGGACCTTCCGGGCGAGCGCCGAGGGCACGGTCGTGCATGTCCAGCACGAGGGCTTCACGGGCGGGACCGAGGCGATCGCGACCGCGATGGTGGAATCGACGCAGGGTTTCACGATCGTGCTCTGCGACCTGAAGACGCTGCTGGAGAGCGGCAAATCCGCCAATCTGGTGCGCGACAAGGCGCTGCTCGTCGCGGCCGGGATGGCGAAGGCGGCGGGCGGGTAGTCGCGAAATTCGGGGCAGATTTGACCCTTCACGTGTTCCACGCGAAGGGATCGGCCCCTTCCCTACCCCAGCGGCCAGGTCACCCCAGCGGCCAGGTCGCCTCGACGCGGTAGGGACCGCCGCCGAAGGTCGGCTTGGCGGAGAACAGCGCGAAGCTCGGCACCGCGATGGTGCGGGACGGCATGCCGCCGCGCACGCTGATCCACTCCGCGACGGCGCGCGGATCGGCGTCGCGCAGCCGCGCCAGCGTCACATGCGGCGTGAATTTGCGCCGCTCCGGCGCAAGGCCCGCACGCCGCGCCGCGCGCTCGTGCTCGGCCTGCAGCTCGGCGAGGTCGCGCGAGGGCTCGACCGCCGCGTAGATCTCGCGCGGCCGGTCGCCGCCGAACACGCCGAGCCCCCCGACGACGATCGAGAAGGCGGGCGATTCGACGCCGTCCAGCGCATGCGCGAACTCGTCGGCGGTGCGGTCGTCGATATCGCCGACGAAGCGCAGCGTCACGTGGTAATCGTGCGCCTCCGTCCAGCGCGCGCCCGCTATGCCGCCGCGCAGGCGCGTCAGCGCCTCCGCCAGGTCCTGCGGGATCTCCAATCCGGTAAACAGACGAGGCATTGCCGCCTCCTTCGCTCACGCAATCCTATCGGATCAGGGACAGCGGTTCATCGTCAACTGGTGCAGGGCATCGATGCGCTCTTCGACCTCGGGCGTGATCCTCACGTCGATGGAGGCGATGTCGGTCTTGAGCTGCTCCATCCTGGAGGCGCCGATGATCGTGGCGGTCACGAAGGGCCGCGACGTCACGAAGGCGAGCGCCATCTGCGCCGGATCGAGGCCGAGCTCGGCCGCGAGGTCGACATAGGCGTGGATCGCCTCGGCGGCGCCGGGCTTCTCGTAGCGCTGGAGGCGGTTGTAGAGCGTCTTGCGGGTCCCCTCGGGGAGCGCGCCGTCGCGGTACTTGCCGGTCAGGTAGCCCTGCGCGAGCGAGGAATAGGCCAGGAGCCCGAGATCCTCGCGCATCGCGACCTCGGCGAGATTGACCTCGAAGGTGCGATTGACCAGCGAATAGGCGTTCTGGATGGACTGCACGCGCGGCAGGCGCTTGGCCTCGCTCTCCTTCAGCCAGGTCATCGCGCCCCAGGCGCTCTCGTTGGAGAGGCCGATATGGCGGACCTTGCCGGCCTCCACCAGCCGCGCCAGGGCGCCGAGCGTCTCGGCGATCGGAATCTCGGGCGCCGAAACCTGCCGGAACACCGTCGGATTGGAGCCGAACACCGAAACGGCGCGATCGGGCCAATGCACCTGGTAGAGATCGATATAGTCGGTGCCGAGCCGCTTCAGGCTCGCGTTGCAGGCCTCCTCGACGCTTTTCGGGTCGAGCTCCGTCTTGCGGCCGTCGGCGCGCAGCCAGTCGGCCTCGCCGCGCCCCGCGACCTTGGAGGCCAGCACGATCTTGTCGCGCCCGCCGCGCGCCTTGAACCAGGAGCCGATGATCCGCTCGGTGTTGCCTTGCGTCTCCCGCTTCGGCGGAATCGTGTACATCTCGGCCGTGTCGAAGAAATTGATGCCCTGCTCGACCGCGTAGTCCATCTGGGCGTGGCCGTCGGCCTCGGTGTTCTGATCGCCCCAGGTCATCGTGCCGAGGCAGATCGCCGACACCTTGATGCCGGTGCGGCCGAGCGTGCGGTATTCCATGGAAGTCTCCGAGGGATTTCAGCCGGCGGGCTTGCCGACGCGGCCGATCAGGATTTCGACCGAGGGGAGGATCCGGGCGACGATGGCGTCGACCCCGGCGGGGTTGGGATGCATGCCGTCGCCGAGATTGAGGGCGGGGTCGGCGGCGACGCCGTCGAGGAAGAAGCGATAGAAGACGACCGCGTGCTTCTGCGCAAGCCTCGGGTAGATCGCGTTGAAGCGCTCGCCGAAATCGGCGCCGAGATTGGGCGGGGCCAGCATGCCGGCGAGCAGCACCGGGATCTTGCGAGCCCCGAGCCGCGCCAGGATCGCGTCGAGCGACTTCTCGGTCTCGGCCGGATCGATGCCGCGCAGCGCGTCGTTGGCGCCGAGCTCGACGATCACGGCGTCTACCCCCTCGGGCACCGACCAGTCGAGGCGCGCGAGGCCCCCTTGGGCGGTGTCGCCCGAAACGCCCGCATTGACGACCTCGACGGCGCGGCCGCGCGCCTTCAGCGCCGCCTCCAGCTTCGCGGGGAAGGCATTGGCGGCGGCGAGCTGGTAGCCGGCGCTGAGGCTGTCGCCGAGCACCACGATGCGCAGCGACCGCGGCGCCTGCGCGAAGCGACGCCCCGCCGCCCTCGCGGGATCGTGAACTCCGAGAGCCGGCAACGCCGCGAGAATGCCGGCGATCAGCAGATGTCGCCGCGTCTGGTGCTGCATCGCATCCTTCCTATATGAGGGCTGAAATCCGGTTCCGGTTCCGGCGCCGACATCGCAATACCGCCCGGAGCCAGTATGGCCAAGCCGTCTTCGCAAGCCGTTCCGCCGCAATCCGCCCCCGCCATCGATCTCCGAGACGTCGATCTCTCGCTCGGCGCGGGCGCGGCGCGCGTGCATATCCTGAAGGGCGCGAGCCTCTCGGTCGCGCGCGGCGAGGCGGTCGGGCTGGTCGGCCAGTCGGGTTCCGGCAAGTCGACGCTGATGATGGTCGCGGCCGGGCTCGAGAAGGCCGATTCCGGCACCGTGACGGTCGCGGGCGAGGACATCACGCGGCTCGGCGAGGACGCGCTTGCGCTGTTTCGGGGCCGCCATGTCGGCATCGTCTTCCAGTCCTTCCACCTCCTGCCGACCATGACGGCGATCGAGAACGTCGCGGTGCCGATGGAGCTGGCGGGCGCCCGCGACGCCGCGGCACGGGCCCGCGCCGAGCTGGAAGGCGTCGGGCTCGGCGACCGGCTGGAGCATTATCCGGCGCAGCTTTCGGGCGGCGAGCAGCAGCGCGTCGCGCTGGCGCGGGCGCTCGCCCCGCGCCCCGCCATCCTGTTCGCGGACGAGCCGACCGGCAATCTCGACGAGGCG
>JBDHTH010000247.1:0-5101 GCA_039808545.1 Phreatobacteraceae bacterium
CCCTACTCGGCCGCCAGCGGCCGGCCGTTGTCGATGGTGAGCGAGACGAGGCGAATGTCGACGTCGTCGGCATCGTTCTCGATGCGGAAGCCGAGGCGGGCGCACATGGCGAGCATCGCCCTGTTTTCGGTCAGCACCTGGCCCTTCACGTAGCGCAGCCCGTCGGCGCGCGCATAGTCGATCATCCGCTGCATCAGTGCGAGGCCGAGGCCCTTCCCCTTCTCGGAGGAGCGGACCAGGATCGCGTATTCGCCGGTCTCGTGATCGGGGTCGGCGTGCAGGCGGACGATGCCGAGCATCTGGCCGCTTTCCTTGGCGATCGCGCAGAACGCCATGGAGCGCGCATAGTCGAGATGCAGCATGCGGGCGATGAAGGCGCGCGTGAACTCCTTCACGGGCGAGAAGAAGCGCAGCCGCAGATCCTCGGGCGAGATCGACTTCAGATAGGCCGCGTAGATCGCCTCGTCCTGCGGCCTGAGCGGCCGGATCTCGACGGCGGTGCCGTCCGCGAGCGTCTCGTCGCGCTCCCAATCGCGCGGATAGGGGCGGATCGCGAAGCGCGGATGGCCGCCGGCGCTGCCCGACGCCTTGCCGAGCGGCGCGATCTCGGCGCCGGCGCTGGTGACGTGCAGCGCGCCCTCGGCATCGATGCGGCACTCGATCTCGAGCCCGCGCAGCTCCGGCAGGTCGGCGAGGAGCTGGCCGGTCGCGATCAGCGCCGAGACGACCGCGTCGATCGCATGCCGCCCCTTGGCGGCGATCAGCGCGCCGGCGCGGGTATCGGCAAGGAGGGCACGGGCTACGGAGCGATCGAGCGGCGGCAGCGCCACCGCCCGGTCGCGGAGCACGCTGCCGACCTTGCCGCCGCGCCGCAGCGTCACGACCGGGCCGAACAGCGGGTGCTCGCTGACGACGATCGCGAGGTCGAGCGTATCGCCGCCGACCGGCGGCGCCATGGCGCTGTCGGCGCCCGGCAGGTGATAGCTGGCGACGAGCGAGCGGGCCACATATTCGCCGAGCCGCGTCTCGCCGCGCGCCAGCGCCGCCGAGACGATGGCGCGGGCCGGGCGCGGATCGATGTCGCGCTCCACCGGATCGGGCTGGATCGCCTGCATCGCGGCGTCGCGCCCCTCCACGTAGCGGACGACATGCATGAAGCCCGTGACGGCGCCGCTCGGCATGTCATGCAAGGCGATATGGGCGGCCGTGAACAGGTCGGCGACCGACTGGTCGCCGAACCAGGTCGCGAAAACAGGCTTCGCCGGCACGACGCGCTTGCGATACGCCTCGACCGCCGCGATCAGCCCCTCGGCGCAGCCACGCGACTGGCCGAGCGCGGTCGGGGCGTGCACGGCCAGCACCGCATCAACGCCGGGATCGTCGATCACCGCCGCGAAGGCGCGAGCGTAGCGCTCCCCGTCGGCGTCGCAGACGAGGTCGACCGGATTGCCGGCCGTCCAGCGGTTGGGCAGCATCGCGCCGAGCTTGGCGATCGTGCCGGCGCCGAGCACGGCCGGCGTGCCGTCGAGGTCGTAGAGGCGGTCGAGCGCCAGGATGCCGGGCGCCAGGCCGTTGGTGATCACGGCGAGGCGCCCGCCCACGAAGGGCTTGACGTTGGAGAGCGTCTCGGCGGCGTCGAACAGCGCGCCGAGGGAATCGACCGTCAGCACGCCGGCGCGCTTCAGCGCCGCCTCGTAGACGCGCTCGTCCGACACGCCGTTCACGACCGTGCCGCGATGGCGGCCGACATGCATCGCGATGACCGGCTTGGTCAGGGAGGCGGCGCGGGCCGCCGAGAGGAACTTGCGCGCCTCGGTCAACTGGTCGAAGACGAGCAGGATCGTCTTGGTGCGCGGGTCGAGCGCGAAATAGTCGAGCGCGTCGCCGAGATCGACATCGATCGCGGAGCCGACCGAAACGGCGCCCGACAGGCCGTTGCCATGCGCCTCGGCCCAGGCGCAGATGGTCGACATCATCGTGCCGGACTGCGTGATCAGCGCGATGTCGCCGGGGGCGGGGCGCGTCGCCGCATAGGCCGGGAAGGCCTGGGCGTGGGGCGCGAACAGCCCGAAGGAATCGGGGCCGAGGATGCGCATCCGGTAGCGGCGCGCCAGGGCCGCAAGGCGGGCGAGTTGCGCGGCCGTCTGCTCCGGCCCCTCCCGCTTACTGTCGGCGCAGAGGATGACGGCCTGCGTGCCGAGCTGGCCGAGATGCTGGAGGACCGCCTCGATCTCGGCGGCCGGCGTTGCGACCACGGCCAGCTCAGGCGCGAAATCGAGCGCCGTGACGCTCGGCAGGCAGGGCCGGCCGTCGATCTCGGCATATTTCGGATTGACCAGCGCCAGGCGCCCCGAGAACCCGCCTTCGACGAGGTTCGTCAGGACCGCGCGCCCTACCGTGCCCGCGGCCTGGCTGGCGCCAATGACCGCAATGCTCTTGGGGTGGAAAAAACGCTCGAGGCGAAAAATACTCACCGTCGATCCTCCGATCCGATTGGACGAGCGGACTCCGCGGGTGTTCCTTCCTCGATGGCAATCGCCGCTTTACGTTACGGTCTTCTTTATTCTTGGCGACAATCAACATGAAAAGCGTCGAATATCGTCCCGGATTGCCACCATATGGCGGCAATCCGCGCACTTCATAGATAGCGTCTACATCGAATTGTGCAATGCAACATAGATCAAATTCGCCGGACTGTCACCAGATCCGGCGGCAGAAGCGTATCGGCTCAAGGCCGCAACCGCGGGTCAATGCGTCATCAGGGTCGGCAGCGTCAGGCTGCCCATCACGTCCTGGGTGACGCCGCCGAGGATCCATTCGCGCAGCCGCGAATGGCCGAACGCGCCCATCACCAGAAGGTCGACATGCCCGTCGCCCGCATAGTTCAGGATCGTCGTCCCGACATTGACGTCCGGCGCGACGATGGTCTTGGCCTTCGCCTCGATGCCGTGGCGGCCGAGATGGCGCACGACATCGGCGCCGGTCTGGTCACTTTGCGGCTCCTTGGCATGGACCGTCAAAACCTCGACCACCGAGGCCTTGGCGAGGAACGGCATGGCGCCGGCCACGGCGCGCGCCGCCGCCGTGCCGCCGTTCCAGGCGATCAGCACCTTGTTGACGGCGGGCGGGGCCTGATGACCCTTCGGCACGACGATGGTGGGCCGGCCCGAACGGAACAGCGCCGCGTCGATGATGAGCCCGCCGAGCCCCGCGAGATCGACCGAATCGTCGGTGATGCCGACCACCGCCACGTCGCGCGTGCGGGTGAAGGCCGCGAAGGCCTCGGCGGCGCCCGCCAGGGTCGCGGCCTCGATGCGGGTCTGCGCCGCGACGCCCGCCTGCGCGGCCTGGTCCGCGAAGGCGCGGGCGAGCTCGTCCGCGATCTTGGCGGCGGCGGCGCGCTGGCTGCCGAGCAGGTCGGCCGGCACGTCGCCCATGAAGCTCGCCGGCATCACGGGCTCGACCGCGAAGGACTGCGCCGCGATATCGGCCCCCAGCAGCTTCGCCAGCGACAGCGCATAGTCGACGGCGGCATTCGACTGCCCCTCGGGCAGGAGCGGCACCGTGATGTCGCGGATATTGAGGATGTTGGCGGTCATGAGAGCCTCCTTCACGGCTTGCCGGCGCGGCCCGCGCGCCAGCCTTTCAAGGCAGTTTCGTTCCGTTCGGCGTATATTGCTTCAGGAAGGCGATGAGATCCTCGATCTGGCGGTCGCGCTTGATGCCGAGAAAGATCATCTTGGTGCCGGGGATCTTCGCCTTCGGGTCCTTCAGATACTCGCGCAGCGTCGGCTCGTCCCAGACGAGGCCCGACGTCCGGTTGGCCTCGGTATAGTCGTAGTCCGGAACGGTGCCGGCCGGACGGCCGACGATCCCGTTCAGAACCGGCCCGACGCCATTCCTGGCCGACGGGCCGACCTGATGGCAGGCGCGGCAGAGCGCGAAGACACGCTCGCCGGCGGTCGCATCCTGCGCCGATGCGCAGGACGAGATCGCCGGAGCCGCAAGGAACGACGCCGCCAGCGCGACCATCGCCACCCTGCCGCGCCCATGCATTGCCTTCGCCAAGATCGACACCGCCTCCAAGGTTCCGCCCCGCGCGGGCTGGTGCTATCTAACATATAGGTTCCGACACAAGGGTGGACCATGAGCGGCATCGCCTTTCCCACGCCCAATCCCGCGATATTGGCGAAGCGCGGCGAAATCGTCGAGGCGCTGCGCGCCCTGATCCCGGGCGAGGCCGTCATCTCGGAGGCGAACGAGCTCAAGGCTTTCGAGACCGACGCCCTGACGGCCTATCGGCGCGTGCCGCTCGCGGCGGTGCTGCCGCGCTCCACCGAGGAGGTCGCGGCGGTGATGCGCTACTGCCATGCGAATCGCGTTCCGGTGGTGGCGCGCGGCGCCGGCACCTCGCTCGCCGGCGGCGCGATCCCGCAGGAAGACGCGGTGGTGCTCGGCCTCTCCAAGATGAACCGCGTCCTTAGCGTCGATTTCGCCGACCGGACGATCCGGGTGGAGGCCGGCATCACGAATCTCGCGATCAGCCAGGCGGTGGCGGGCGACGGATTCTTCTACGCGCCCGACCCTTCGAGCCAGCTCGCCTGCACGATCGGCGGCAATATCGGCATGAATTCGGGCGGCGCGCATTGCCTGAAATACGGCGTGACCACCAACAACGTGCTCGGACTGAGAATCGTGCTGGTCGACGGCACGATCGTCGAGCTCGGCGGCGATCATCTCGATTCGGCCGGCTACGACCTCATCGGCCTGATGACCGGCTCGGAAGGCCAGCTCGGCATCGTCACGGAGGCGACGCTGCGCATCCTGCGCCTCGCCGAGGGGATGCGGCCCGTGCTGTTCGGCTTCGACACGCTGCAGGACGGCGCCAATGCGGTGGCGGCGATCATCGGCGCCGGCATCATCCCGGTGGCGATCGAGTTCATGGACCGCCAGGCCGTGGAGATCTGCGAGGCCTTCGCCAAGGCCGGCTACCCGCTCGACGTGGAGGCGCTGCTGATCGTCGAGGTCGAGGGCTCGGAAGCCGAGATGGAGGCGACGCTGAAGCGCATCGTCGCGATCGCCGAGCAGCACGGCGTGAGGA
>JBDHTH010000248.1:0-5095 GCA_039808545.1 Phreatobacteraceae bacterium
CGAAGAGCGGATTCCCTGGTCCGGCCATTCGGCCCATCACGCGCTGCCCGACATCTACGCGACCATCAAGGCGCACAGGACCTCGCTGGTCTTCGTCAACACGCGCTCGCAGGCCGAGATGCTGTTCCAGGCGCTCTGGACCATCAACGACGACAATCTCGCGATCGCGCTGCATCACGGCTCGCTCGATGCCGGCCAACGCCGCAAGGTCGAGGCCGCGATGACCGAGGGACGCCTGCGCGCCGTGGTCTGCACGTCCTCGCTCGATCTCGGCATCGACTGGGGCGATGTCGACCTCGTCATCAATGTCGGCGCGCCGAAGGGCGCGAGCCGCATGATCCAGCGCATCGGCCGCGCCAACCACCGGCTCGATGAGCCCTCCGAGGCGGTGCTCGTGCCGGCCAACCGCTTCGAGGTGATGGAGTGCCGGGCCGCGCTCGATGCCGTGCGGGCCGGCGCGCAGGATACCCCGCCGCTCAGGACCGGCGCCCTCGACGTGCTCTGCCAGCATATTCTCGGCATGGCCTGCGCGGCGCCCTTCGACGCCGATGCGCTCTACGAGGAGGTGCGTAGCGCTGCTCCCTATGCGGCGCTCGACCGCGCCGATTTCGATGCGGCGCTCGATTTCGTGGCGACCGGCGGCTATGCGCTCCGCGCCTATGAGCGCTTCGCCAAGCTGAAGCGGACGAAGGACGGTCTCTGGCGCGTCAGCCATCCGCGCATCGCCCAGAGCTACCGCATGAATGTCGGCACCATCGTCGAGGAGACGATGCTGAAGGTGCGTCTCGTTCGATCCCGGGCACAGGCGCGCAATAGGGCCGGCTTGACCGGCCCGTCTTCACTAGGAAACCGGTCCGGTGCGACCGGTCCGATCGGCAGGGGCGGGCGCGTGCTCGGCGAGATCGAGGAGTATTTCATCGAGGCGCTGACGCAAGGCGACACTTTCGTGTTCGGCGGCGAGGTGGTGCGCTTCGAGGCGCTGGCAGAGAACGAGGCCTATGTCTCGCGCACCGTCAGCGAAGACCCGCGCGTGCCCGCCTATATGGGCGGCAAGTTTCCGCTCTCCACCTTCCTCGCGGAGGGCGTGCGCGGCCTCCTCGCCGATCCCGGCGCCTGGGGACGGCTGCCCGACCAGGTCGGCGACTGGCTGCGCCTGCAGCGCGAGCGCTCGCGCCTGCCGAAGCGCGACGAATTGCTGGTCGAGACCTTCCCGCGCGGCGGCCGCTTCTTCCTCGTCGCCTATTGCTTCGAGGGCCGGCTCGCCCATCAGACGCTCGGCATGCTGCTGACGCGGCGGCTGGAGCGGGCCAGGCTCCGCCCGGTCGGCTTCGTCGCCAACGACTATGCGCTTTCCATCTGGTGCCTCGGCGATGTCGGCCGCCGGATCGCCGAGGGCGCGCTCTCCCTCGCCGACCTCTTCGCCGAGGACATACTCGGCGACGACCTCGACGCCTGGCTGGTCGAATCCGCGATGATGAAGCGCACCTTCCGCAACGCTGCGATCATCGGCGGGCTGATCGAGCGGCGTTTCCCCGGCAAGGAGAAGACCGGCCGCCAGGTCACGGTCTCGACCGATCTCGTCTACGATGTGCTCAGGAAGCACCAGCCCGACCATATCCTCCTGAAGGCCGCCTTCGCGGATGCCGCGACGGGCTTGCTCGACATCGCCCGGCTGGGCCAAATGCTGTCGAGGATTCGCGGCCGCATCATTCATGAGCGCCTGGACCGGGTCTCGCCGCTGGCGGTGCCGGTTCTGCTGGAGATAGGCCGCGAGCCGGTGCCCGGCGAATGGCGCGACGCGCTGCTCGAGGAGGCGGCGGCCGAGCTGGAACGCGAACTGGAGAGCCCGCTCCCTTCACGCGGTTCTGCGTGAAGGGTCAAAGCGGTCTCTCACTTTAGGAGTCGATCGCTGTCCTCTCTTTTGATCGAGCCGATCAAAAGAGAGCGCGATCTTGAGGAGACTGATGAGCGCGCTGAGGAAATGGGACCCGGAGGTCGAGACCGGCATCATGCTCGCCGGCGCCTCGCTCGTGCCGGATATCTCGGGCGTGCTGCACTGGCCCGCCGAGCGGCTGATCGTCGTCGCGGACCTGCATCTGGAGCGCGGCTCCTCCCATGCCCGCACGGGCCAGCTCCTGCCGCCCTTCGACACGGCCGAGACCCTGCGGCGCCTCGGCCATGTCGTCGACCGGCTGAAGCCGCGCCGCGTGATCGCGCTCGGCGACAGCTTCCATGACCCGGATGCCCATCGGCGCCTCGGCGACCGCGACCGCGCGGCGCTCGCCAAGCTCCAGCGCGGCCGCGACTTCATCTGGATCAGCGGCAACCACGATCCCGTCCCGACCGGCCTGCCGGGCGATCATCTCGATGCGCTGACCATGGCGGGTCTCCTCTTCCGCCACGCGCCGGCGCGGGACGGCCGCCCCGAGATCGCCGGCCACCTGCACCCGACCGCGCTGCTCAGGCGGCGCGGCGCCGGCGTGCGCCGCCGCTGCTTCGCGACCGACGGCAATCGCCTGATCCTGCCGGCCTTCGGCACCTATTGCGGCGGCCTCGACATCTTCTCGGCCGCCTTCGCGGGGCTGTTCGACCCGCGCGCCCTGACGGCCTGGATGATCGGCGAGCTCAGGATGTTCCCGGTGCCGGCCGGGCGCCTCGCGGGCTGAGACCCGCGCGCTTCCCTTGGGGCCAAGCCTGGACTAGCATCCCGGCCGGGCGGCCGACCGCCTGTCTTCCCCGGAGTGGAAAAGAATGAAGCACGCCTTCTCGGGCATCTCCTGCGCGCGCCGAAGCCTCGCCGCGCTGATCGGTTTTCTCGTCGCCCTGTTGCCGCTGGCCGCCGTCGCCCAGACGAACGAGCTCAGGATCTACAACTGGTCCGACTATATCGACGAGCAGATCCTCAAGGATTTCGAGAAGGAGACCGGCATCAAGGTCGTCTACGACGTGTTCGACACCAACGAGCTGCTCGAGACGAAGCTGATGGCGGGTAAGAGCGGCTACGACATCGTCGTGCCGACCGCGAGCTTCCTCGCCCGCCAGATCAAGGCCGGCATCTTCCAGAAGCTCGACAAGTCGAAGCTGCCGAACCTGAAGAACGTCTGGCCCGAGATCGCCGACAAGCTGAAGGCCTACGATCCGGACAACGCCTATTCGGTGACCTATATGTGGGGCACCACGGGCATCGGCTACAACGCGCAGAAGATCAAGGAGCGGATGCCGAACGCGCCGCTCGATTCCTGGAAGCTCGTCTACGATCCCGAGATCGTGAAGACCTTCAAGGATTGCGGCGTGCATGTGCTGAACAGCCCGGAGGACCTGCTGCCCTCGGTGCTGCGCTATCTCGGCCTCGACCCGAACTCCAAGAAGGCCGAGGACTACGAGAAGGCCGCCGCCCATCTTCTCAAGCTCAGGCCCTACATCGCCAAGTTCCATTCCGACGAATACAAGACCGGCCTCGTCAACGGCGATGTCTGCCTCGTCGTCGGCTATTCGGGCGACGTCAAGCAGTCGGCCAAGCGCGCCAAGGAGGCGAATAACGGCATCGAGATCGTCTACGCGATCCCGAAGGAGGGCGCGCAGCTCTGGTTCGACCAGATGGCGATCCCGAAGGATGCGCCCAATCCCGAGGCGGCCCACAAGTTCATCGACTACATGCTGCGCCCCGATGTGATTGCCAAGGCGTCCAACTTCACGGCCTATGCGAACGCCAACCTGCCGGCCCAGAAGCTCGTCGACGAGAAGGTGCTGAAGGATCCGGGCGTCTATCCGCCGCCCGAGGTGCTGGCGCGCCTCTTCCCCGTGACGCCGGTCGATGCGCGTCTCCAGCGCACCATCACGCGGCTCTGGACGAAGGTCACGACCGGGCAATGACCGCCGCGACGGAACCGGCCCGAGGGCGCGCGCTCGGGCCGATCCGCTCGCAATTCGCGCCCTGGCTCGATCCGGCCGCCGCGCCGCTGGTCGAGATCGAGCGTGTGACCAAGCGCTTCGGTGCCGAGACCGCGATCGACGATCTCTCGCTGACGATCTACGAGCGGGAGTTCTTCGCGCTGCTCGGCCCCTCGGGCTGCGGCAAGTCGACGCTGATGCGGCTCCTCGCCGGTTTCGAGACGCCGACCGCCGGCACGCTGCGCCTCGCCGGCAAGGACCTCGCCGGCGTGCCGCCGCACCGGCGGCCCGTCAACATGATGTTCCAGTCCTATGCGCTCTTCCCGCATATGGACGTCGCCGCCAATGTCGGCTTCGGCCTCAGGCAGGAGGGGTTGCCCAGGGCCGAGATCGCGGCGCGCAGCGACGAGATGCTGAAGCTCGTGCGCATGGAGAAGCTGAAGCACCGCCGGCCCGACCAGCTCTCGGGCGGCCAGCGCCAGCGGGTGGCGCTCGCCCGCGCGCTCGTCAAGCGGCCGAAGCTGCTGCTGCTCGACGAGCCGCTCGGCGCGCTCGACAAGAAATTGCGCGAGGAGACGCAGTTCGAGCTGGTCGAATTGCAGGAGCGCCTCGGCCTCACCTTCGTGATCGTCACGCACGACCAGGAGGAGGCGATGACCATGGCGACGCGCATCGCCGTGATGGATCACGGCAAGATCGCCCAGGTCGGCACGCCGGCCGAGATCTACGAGGCCCCGGCGAGCCGCTACGTCGCCGAATTCGTCGGCGATGTGACGCTGCTGCCCGGCAAGGTGCTCGATACCGAGCCCGGCGCGGTGCGCTTCGCGGCCGAGGGGCTCGGCGCCTTCACGCTCGCGGCCGCAAATGGCCGCGCGGCGGGCGAGGCCGCCGTGCTGGCGCTCCGGCCCGAGAAGCTGTCGCTCGCCGCGGGCGAGGCGGCGCCCGGCGCCAACAGCCTCGCCGGCACCATCGCGGACATCGCCTATCTCGGCGACATGTCGCTGTTCCGCATCCGCCTCGCGGATGGGCGCATCGTCAAGGTGTCGCGCCCGAACGCGACGCGCACCGTGGCGCGCCCGCTCGACTGGGGCGATGCCGTCACGCTCACCTTCGCGCCCGACAGCGGCGTGCTGCTGCCGGCCTGAGCCGCGATGTCGCCGGAGCGCCATCGTCTCGGCCGCGCGATCGTCATCGCGGTGCCGGC
>JBDHTH010000249.1:0-5062 GCA_039808545.1 Phreatobacteraceae bacterium
GCGCGCCCATATCGTCGGCGCCTATGCGCTCGGCAAGGCGCAGCGGCTGATGGCGCTGATCCGCGCGGCCGGCTACCGCGAGACGATCTACCTGCACGGCGCGCTGGAGCGGCTGACGCGGCTCTATGCCGAGCACGGCATCGATCTCGGGCCGGTCGAGACCGTGCGGGGCGCCGAGCGGGCGAAGCTCGGCGGCCGGATCGTGCTGTGCCCGCCCTCGGCGATCCAGGACCTGTGGGCGCGGAAATTCCCCGATCCGGTGACGGGCTTCGCGTCGGGCTGGATGCGGATCCGGGCACGCGCCAAGCAGCGCGGCGCCGAATTGCCGCTGATCGTCTCGGATCATGCCGATTGGGACGATCTCTGCCGCACCATCCGCGAGACCGGCGCATCCGAGATCTGGGTCACGCATGGCCAGGAGGACGCGCTCTGCCGCATGGCGGAGCTCGAAGGGCTCAAGGGCCGGCCGCTCCACCTCGTCGGCTACGGCGAGGAGGAGGAAACGGAGGAGCTTGCCGCCCCGGCCGAGGACGGCGCGGCATGAACCGCTTCGCCGAACTCCTCGACCGGCTCGCCTATGAGCCGCGCCGCAACGCCAAGATCCGGCTGATCGCCGATTATTTCCGCAGCGTGCCGGATCCGGAGCGCGGCTTCGCGCTCGCCGCCATGACGGGGGCGCTGAGCTTTCGCAACGCCAAGCCGGGCCTGATCCGCACGCTCGTCATGGAGCGCACCGATCCGGTGCTGTTCGCGCTCTCCTACGACTATGTCGGCGACCTTTCCGAGACGGTGGCGCTGATCTGGCCGGCGAAACGCGGCGCCAACCGCCAGCCGACGCTCTCGGAGATCGTCGAGCAACTATCCACGCTCTCGAAATCCGAGCTGCCCGCCTATGTCGCGGCGATGCTCGACGCGCTCGACGAGACCGGGCGCTGGGCGTTCCTGAAGCTGATCACCGGGGCGCTGCGCATCGGCGTCTCGGCGCGGATCGCCAAGACCGCCGTGGCGAGCCTCGGCGCGCTGACGGCCGACGAGGTCGAACTCGCCTGGCCGGGGCTCAGCCCGCCTTACGAAAGCCTCTTCGCCTGGGCCGAGGGGCGCGGCGCGCGCCCGGACGACGCCAATCCCGCGCCCTTCCGGCCCGTGATGCTGGCGCATCCGCTGGAGGCAAGCGACGGCGCGGCGCTCATCCCTGCCGACTTCCTCGCCGAGTGGAAATGGGACGGCATCCGCATCCAGGCGGCCGGCGGGCGCGAGGCGAACGGGCGGGCCGTGACGCGGCTCTATTCGCGAACCGGCGAGGAGATCTCGCGCGCCTTTCCCGATCTCGTCGCGGACCTCGCGCTCGACGGGGCGATCGACGGCGAGCTGCTGATCGTCCGCGAGGGGCGCGTGCAGGCCTTCAACGCGCTGCAGCAGCGGCTGAACCGCGCCAGCGTCAGCGCCAAGATGCTCACCGAGTTTCCCCCGCGCATCCGCGCCTACGACATCCTGGCGGAGGGCGGCGAGGATCTGCGCGCCCTGCCCTTCGTCGAGCGGCGGGCGCGGCTCGAGGCGCTGGTCGGCCGGCTCGGCGATCCCCGCATCGACCTCTCGCCGCTGGTGCCGTTTCCCGACTGGCAGGCGCTCGCGGCGGCGCGCGCCGAGCCCGGCCGGCACGGCGCCGGCGAGGACGGGCCGGCGGTCGAGGGCGTGATGCTGAAGCGCGCCTCCAGCCCCTATGTGCCGGGCCGGCCGAAGGGCGAGTGGTACAAGTGGAAGCGCGATCCCTTCAATGTCGACGCCGTGATGATGTATGCCCAGCGCGGCCACGGAAAGCGCTCCTCCTTCTATTCCGACTTCACCTTCGGGGTCTGGAAGGCGGGCGAGGCGGGCGACGAGCTGGTGCCGGTCGGCAAGGCCTATTTCGGCTTCACGGATGCCGAGCTGGCCGAGCTCGACCGCTTCGTGCGCAAGAACACCGTCAACCGCTTCGGCCCGGTGCGCGAGGTCGTGCACGAGGCGGATCGCGGCCTCGTGCTGGAGGTCGCGTTCGAGGGGCTCGGCCGCTCGACCCGGCACAAATCGGGCGTCGCCATGCGCTTTCCCCGAATCGCCAGAATTCGCTGGGATAAGCTGCCCCGCGATGCCGATCGCCTCGATGTGCTAGAATCCCTCTTGGCCGCGCCCTATGCGGTCGTTTCCGACGGAGCGAAGATTTGAGCGCCCCTCCCCCGTACCACCACGAGCAGCAGCCCCCGCCGCCCTCCTATGCGCCGCTGCCGCCCGATGCCGCCGCCCATGGGCCGGGCAACGCGGCGGCGCGCTTCTTCGGCGGCAACCCGCTCTGGGTGCTGCTGCGCCTCGCGCTGCTCTCGGTCGGCGTCGGGCTGGTGCTGTCGGCGTTCGGCATCCGGCCGTGGAACGTCCTCTACTACATCCGCGACCTCGCCGATTTCGCGATCCTGAACGTTCGCCATATCGCCGGCACGGCCTGGGGCTATTTCCTGGTCGGCGCCGTGGTCGTGTTCCCGATCTGGCTGCTGACGCGGCTGCTCGGCAGCGGGCGGCGCTGAGAACGACGCGCGGGGCTTGACCGCTATCATTGAGCGGAGCCCCCGCGAGGTGATAGAGGGCGCTGACGATGCGCCTTCCCGACCCTGCCGAGCCGCTGCCGCGGGCCAGCCCACCGCAGCTCGATTCCTCCTATCGCGCCGTGCTCGCCATCGCGGTGCCGACGACGCTCGGCAACCTGTCGGTGCCGCTGCTGGCGCTCGGCGACACGATCGTCATCGGGCAGCTCGGGCAGCCGGTGCTGATCGGCGCGGTCGCGACGGCGGCCGGCGCCTTCACGGCGATCTCCTGGCTGTTCTACTTCGTGCGGGCGGCGGCGGCCGGGCTCACGGCGCAGGCTTATGGCGCGGGTGATGCGGGGGAGCAGCAGGCGGTGCTGCTGCGCTCGCTGATCGTCGGCGCGGGGCTCGGGCTGCTGCTCGTCGCGCTGCAGCGCCCGCTCCTCGCCTTCCTGCATGTGTTCTTCGCGCCGGCGCCCGAGATCGCCGGGCTGTTCGACGTCTATTTCGGCTGGCGGGTGCTCGGCGCCCCCTTCATCCTGATCGGCTACGCGGTGCTCGGCTGGTTCGTCGGGATCGGCCGGCCGGGGCTGACCGTGACGATCACGGTCATCGCCAGCTTGATCAACCTGGCGCTGACCTATCTGTTCGCGCTGGTGCTCGGGCTAGGCGTCGCCGGCATCGCGATCGGCACGTTGATCGTCGATATCGGCACGGCGATCGCGGCCGGGCTGATCGCGCTCGCGATGACGGGCGGGCGCATCGCGGTGCCGCGCGCGCAGATCTTCGACCGGTCGCGCTTCCTCGCGATGGGCGTCGTCAACCGCGACCTGATGATCCGCGCGCTGGCGCTGACCTTCGCGTTCGCCTGGTTCACGCGCTACGGCAACCAGATGTCGACGCTGCTCTTGTCGGCCAACGGCCTCCTGATGAACATCTTCATGATCGGCAGCTTCTTCCTCGACGGCATGGCGACGGCGGCCGAGCAACTCGGCGGGCGGGCCGTGGGGGCACGGCGCCGCGACCTGTTCGTCGCCTCGCTGCGCACCACCGCGGCCGCGACGCTGACGCTCGGCGTTCTCGCGAGCCTCGCGATGTTTCTCGTCGGCCCCTTCGTGATCGATCTCGCGACGCCCGATCCGGCGCTCAGGGCAACGGCGCGCGAATTCCTGCCCTGGACCGCGCTCGCGCCGGCGATCGGCTTCGCGGCCTTCCTGCTGGACGGGGTCTATATCGGCGCGACCTGGACCGCGCCGCTGCGCAACTGGATCATCGCCAGCGTCGTGCTGTTCGTCGGCGCGGCGGCGCTGCTGGTGCCGGCCTTCGGCAATCACGGGCTGTGGGCCGCGATGCTGATCCTGCTGGCGGCGCGCGGCGCCGGCCTGTGGATCGGCCTGCCGCGCAGGATCCGGCGGACCTTCGGCCAATAACGTTTTCAGACGAGCCGGGCGGCCTGCCTCCTCGGCCATGCGAACGACGCAATTCGGTCAAACTGCCGTCACAGGGATGGTATAGGAATATTTACTTACGAATTGTTCATCGGAGAATCCGCCTTGGCGCTGTTTCGGCTTCTCGCCTTCCTGCTCGTCCTGTTCGTGGTCAGCCCGGCGCGTGCCGCCGGGTTCGAGGACTGGCGCGACGGCGACCTGGTGTTCCAGGATTCCGGCGGCCCGCAGGCGCTGGCGATCCGCCTCGCCACGGGCAGCGCCTACACGCATATGGGCATCGTTCGCCTGACGGCGGCCGGCCCGGTCGTCATCGAGGCGGCGGCGCGGGTCGGCGAAACGCCGCTCGCACGATTCCTGGCGCGCGGGACCGACGGCCGCTACGCGGTCTACCGGGTGCGCGGCCTCACGCCCGACAAGGCGCGGGCGGTGCTGGCCGCGAGCCGGCGCTATTTCGGGCGCCCCTACGACATGTTCTTCCGCCTGGAGGGGGACGCGCTCTATTGCAGCGAGCTGCCGCATCACGCCTTCAAGGCGGCCGGGATCGCGCTCGGCAGGCCCGAGCGGTTCGGCGCGCTGGCGGTCGACAACGCGCCCGTCAAGGCGCTCTTCGCGGCGCGCTGGCGGCAGCATCCAGATTGCGGCGCAACCGATGCCGAAGGCTGCTGGCGCCTGATGCAGGATCAGCGCCTGGTGACGCCGGCGGGCATCGCGGCCGACCCGCAGGTCGAGAAGCTGTTCAGCAGCTTCTGAGGTCTTGGAGTTCGAGCATGATCTTCTCCGAAAACCGGCTCCCACTTTTCGGGATCATGCTCTAGGCGCGCCGCTCGGCGAACTCGGCCGCGCCCGTGCCGACCGCCTCACCGATCGTCGCGAAGCCGTCGCGGGCGGCGAGGCGCGGCAGACCGCGCTTGATCTCGCCGACGAGCCCGAGGCCGCGGAAGATCAGCGCCGAATAGAGCTGCACGAGCGTCGCGCCGGCGCGGATCTTGTCATAGGCGGCGCGCGCCGAATCGATGCCGCCGACGCCGACCAGCGGCACCTTGCGGTCGATCCTGAGATAGG